>CAZTVJ010000491.1:0-2221 GCA_964616935.1 uncultured Acidimicrobiales bacterium
CCTCACCGCCGTCGGGGTGAAGCGGTGGTCCGAGCAGGTGCCGACCCCGACCGCCTGACCCGACCGACGGAGCCGGAGGCCAGCCTCAGCCGACCGTGAGCTGGGCGATCATGCCGGCGGCCTCGTGGCCGGGGATGTCGCAGATCATCGTGTAGCTGCCAGCGGGAAGGCTCACGACACCACCGACGGACTTGTTCGGCGGCACCAGCAACCGGAAGTCGGGCACCCTCGTCCCCGCGGCGTCCTGCAAGATCATGGAGTGCACCTGCTGGCCCTGCGAGTCGTACTCGATGCGCACCTCGCCGGCCGGCGCCGTGTAGGCCTTCTGGTCGAACTTGATGTCGAGGGCGATCACGGTCAGGTTCGGGTCGGCGGGCACCGGGTTGGCCGACCCGGTCTCGCCACCGCCACACGCCACGCCGACGAGCGGCAGTGTGGCCAGGAGGCCGGCGAGCGCGAGGAGGCGGAGAGGCCGGGGGGTGGTCATGAGCATCGGAGCGGCATTGTAACGGTCGGCCCGGTCGCCGGGCCCTTCGGAGCGCGGCGGTAGCATCGCCTTCGTGGCCGAAGAGCAGTCAGATCGGGAGTCCGCCGAGCAGTTCGGGCCGAATGCCTGGCTCGTCGAGGAGATGTACGAGCAGTACCGAGCCGATCCGGGCTCGGTCAGCGAGAGCTGGCAGGAGTTCTTCGCGGACTACTCCACGCCGCTGCACCCGAACCCGCACGCCGTCGTCGCGGGCGAGGACCAGCCCGAGGCTGCGCCGGTCGTGGCGCCCACGCCAGTTGCGACGGCACAGGCCACCGCACCTACGACCGCACCCACGACCGCGCTCGACGAGGGCGAACCCATCCGCGGGGCGGGCGCCATGATCGTGGCCAACATGGAGCGCAGCCTGGGTGTGCCCACGGCCACCAGCTTCCGCAACGTGCCGGCCAAGCTCCTCGAGATCAACCGTCGGGTGATCAACGGCTACCTCGGCCGCAAAGGCGGGGGCAGGGTCAGCTTCACCCACCTCATCGGCTACGCGGTCGTGCGGTCCATCGCTGATGCGGTGCCCGCCATGAACAACAGCTTCGCCGAGGATGCCGACGGCAAGCCCCGCGTCGTGCGGCACGAGCACGTCAACCTCGGCCTGGCCGTCGACGTGGGTAAGGCGGACGGCTCCCGCTCGCTCGTCGTCCCGGTGCTGCGGGAGGCCGACACGCTCGACTTCGCGGGGTTCCTGGCCGCCTACGAAGAGCTCATCCGCAAGGTGCGCACGAACAAGCTGGCCGTCACCGACTTCCAGGGCGCCACCATGACGCTCACGAACCCGGGCACCATCGGCACCGTGCAGTCGGTGCCCCGGCTCATGCCGGGCCAGGGCGTCATCGTGGGTGTCGGCACCATCGACTACCCGGCCGAGTGGCAGGGGGCGGACGAGCACACGCTCGGCGAGCTGGGCATCTCCAAGGTCGTCACCGCCACCTCCACCTACGACCACCGCATCATCCAGGGTGCCGAGTCCGGCATGTTCCTGAAGGCCGTGCACGAGCGCCTCGTCGGCGAGCACGACTTCTACCACGACGTCTTCCGCGCCCTCGGGGTGCCCTACGAGGAGGTGCACTGGCGGCGCGACGTCAGCCCGATCAACCGGGAGGACGCCCTGCTGCAGAAGCAGATGCAGGTGTCCACGCTCATCCGCGTGCACCGGGCGCGAGGCCACCTCATCGCCGATCTCGATCCGCTGTCGTGGAAAGAGCCGAAGATGCACGACGAGCTCGACCCGGCCACCTACGGGCTCACGATCTGGGACCTCGACCGCGAGTTCCTCACCGGTGGCGTCGGCGGCACCGAGCGACTCACGCTGGGCGATCTGCTGCACGTGCTGCGGGACGCCTACTGCCGCACCATCGGCATCGAGTACATGCACATCCAGGACACCGACGAGCAGCACTGGATCCAGCAGCAGGTCGAAGGCGTCAAGGTCCAGCTGTCGAGCGACGAGCTGCGCCACCTCATGGGTCGATTGAACGCGGCGGAGGCCTTCGAGAAGTTCCTGGCCACGAAGTACGTCGGTACCAAGCGCTTCGGGCTCGAAGGCGCCGAGAGCCTCATCCCCATCCTCGACACCGTGCTCGGCTCGGCCGCCGACGACGGGCTCGACGGTGGCGTGCTGGGCATGTCGCACCGAGGTCGTTTGAACGTGCTGGCCAACATCGTCGGCAAGAGCTACGACCA
>CAZTVJ010000492.1:0-9435 GCA_964616935.1 uncultured Acidimicrobiales bacterium
AACCAGGTGCTGGCTGCGGGCCAGGTCGCCATCGTCGAGATGCCCTTCGCTCTCGACGTCCGCCCAGCCGGCTCTCGGGTCTTCGTGCTCGTCGTGGCCGACACGGTGGTGGAGCCCTTCGACCCGCCGCTGACGTTCCCCTCGATGGACGCGGTTCACCAGCTCTGCCTCGACCGTCCCAATGCTGCGGTGCGCGAGCTGATCGTGGCCTGAGGGATCGCTCCCCGTGGCAGGATTGCCGCGCAGCGTGTTGCTGGCAGGAGGAGGGTGACATGGCGTCCGTTCGCTTTCCCGAGGCCTTCGTCTCGTACACCGCTGCATCGTCCTCGGTGGCGAACGTGGTCGATGAGCTCCGTGAGGTGCTGATCGCTCTGCCCACGGCCGGCACCAAGGCGGAGGAGGTCGGCCTGCTCAACCGTCGGCGGCTCCTAGAGATCCAGGCGGGAGTGGCCGAGGGAGACAGCGAAGCGCAGGCGCAGCGGTACGACGCGGCGATCGTCCGATATCGAGCAGCAGCGCGTCTGATCTTGGCCTTTCTGGACGCCCAGGCCGGGACCTGGCGCCTGCCGAAGGTCTTCGACCTCGATGCCCCCCAGCGCCGCCTGCTCGAGGAGGTGAGCGTTCGCGTGCTCGCCAACCTCCAGCCGGCCGCACGGGCGGAGTCGGTCGTCTCGTTGCCGGGCGCCGGACGGCTCGACCCGGTGGCCTTCGGCGCGCAGCTGCCCACCCAGGTGACGCCCAAGAGCGGTGTTTCCGACGACGTCCTCCAGCGAGCCGAGGTGGGCACGACCGCACTGCGCGAGGGACGCTGGGCCGAGGCTGCCGAACAGTTCAGCTCGGCGCTCGACGGCCTTGGCGCCAGCGAGGAGGAGCGGGAGCTGCGGGCCGCGCTGCTGCTCGACCTCGGTGCCGTCGAGGTGCAACGCAACCGGCCGGACGCCGCGGTGTCGCACCTCTCGCGCGCTCGCGAGGAGTTCACGGCGCTCGGCGACGAGCTGGGCGCGGCTGAGGCCCTCCACAACACCGCGCTCGCTCGATTGAAGGCGGGTCAGGGCCAGGAAGCCATCAGCACCCTGAACGAAGCCCGCGCCGCGGCCGAGTCCGCGACCTTGCGCAACCTCCTCATCGAACGCCCCGCTCCGCCCGCGCCGCCGGCGCCCGGCGGCGCACCGGCCCCGGTCGGCGGGCCAGGTGCAGGTGGGGTGGTGGCGGTCCTGCCGCCGATCGGCCGCCTCCCGCTCAACCCCATCGTCATCCGCCGGCTGCCCATCGAGATCGAGCGATCCGTTGGCATCGGCCGCGTGGGCATCGACGTACGCCGGCCGATCGCCGGTTCGATCGGGATCGGAGCCGAGGCGGTGGCCGCTCCCCAGCCGTCGGTCGAGCAGCTTGCTGCCGGGCTGGGCTCCGACGACCTCCAGCTTCGGGTACGGCCGATCCGGGCAGCCCAGGCGGCAACGCAGCTTCCGCTCGAGACCGACAGCCAGGCGCGCCAGGGTGCCTTCACCCGCCAGCTCACCTTCGACGGCCAGGTCATCTCGTGGGCGGCGGGAGCCACCCCGTCGGTCGAGGAGCTGCGCCAAGGCCTGTGGACCTCGCGGATCGGGTCGACCGATCTCGCCAGGGTCGGCTTCGCCCCCGACGGCGTGGCCGATCTGGCCGCTCGCCTCCCGCAGCTCTACCACTTCGTCCTGGCGATCAAGATGGGCGGCTGCCACCACGAGCTCGGCAACTACGGCGACGCGGAGCGGGAGTACCTGCGCGCGGCCAGCTGGGAGAACGTCAACCTCCCGCTCGAGGCTCCGGACCTGTGGCGTCGGCTCGTCGAGTCCCTGCTGGCCGCGGGCGACGCGTTGTTCCGCGCCGGTGACCCACAGCGGGCGAGAGAGGAGTACGAGAAGGTCGTCCTCCTCGACGGGACCGCGCCCGCGTCGGCGCTCTACACGACAACCAGCCTTGCGCCGACCGGCGCAGTCGTCGCCGGCTGGCTCGGTGCGCTGGCCGCAGCAAACGATCTTCCGGAGCTGAACCCAGCGGTGGCTGGGGCCCTTCTCACGATCCGCACGCGCCTGCGCTTCATCGAAGCTGGGCTCGACTTCTTCGGCAACGAAGGAACGGTCGTCCCGCCGTTCACGTACTCCTACCTCTACGACGTCTCCAGCTACCTGGCAGGTCAGGCGGTCCAGGCCGAGCAGCGCTACATCGACTTCTTCACGCGCTACGAGCAGGGCCAGATGACCCGCACCGATCTGCAGAACGCCACCGAGCTCGCAGCTCGGGAGGTCGATGCTGCCCGGGCGCGCGAGCGGGAGGCAGCCGCGATGCTCGAGGCAGCCGACATCGGGGTGCAGGTCTCGGCGATACGGGCGGACAACGCTCAGGAGATGCTCGATCAGTTCAACGACACCTCGTGGGAGTCCGAGGCGCTCGCGGGCATGATCGCCAGAGGAAGCGCCTTCACGGGGTCCGACGTCACCCTGAACTACACGATCGACGGGACGAAGTACTCGGGCGACAAGCACGAGGTCCTGCAGGCGATGACGCGGCGCCAGACGGAGATCTCCAACGACCTGCAGCGCACCCGCATGGAGCAGACCGCCGAGGAGCTCGCGGCGTCCCAAGGCGTGGCCGAGGCTCAGTCCCGTGCGGCCCGGGCTCGCCTGCAGGGAGCTCAATTGCAGACGCAGACGGCGGCGGTGCGCGTCGAGCACGCCGAGGAGATGCTGGACGCCTTCAACAGCCAGGTGTTCAACCCCGAGCAGTGGCTCGCCATGGCGCAGTTCATGCAGGGGCTGTCCAGCACAGCGCTCGACCGGGCCATCGAGGTCGCGCGCCTCATGGAGCGGGCCTACAACTTCGAGAACCTCGACGACCGCTCGGTCATCCGGTCGAGCTACTCGGTGGCGAGCACGGGTGGGCTGCTCGCCGGCGCCCTGCTCCAGTCCGACATCGAGAGCTTCCTGCACCACCGCGTTACCTCCGTGAAGCACAAGCCCGTGCCCGTCAAGTGGGCGCTGTCGTTGGCCGAGCGGTTCCCAGGCCCGTTCGAGCTCGGGCTGCGTCGCACAGGTGCCATGCAGTTCGACATCCCGCTCGACGAGGTCGCCTTGACCTTCCCGGGCACCTACGGCCACCAGCTGGCGGGGGTCGAGCTGGAGGTCGACGGGTTCTTGCCCACCGACGGGATCCACGGTCGCCTGACGTCCTCAGGATTGGGTCGCTATCGCCGTGATGACGGCACGAGCCAGGTTCGGCTCCAGCCCGCCGAGACCATGGTGATCAGCAGCTTCGAGCGCCGCCAGGACGGGATGATCCTGCTGCCCGAGCAAGGCATGCGCGCGCTGTTCGAGGGCAACAGCGTGGCGTCGGGCTGGACGCTCGAGCTCCCCCGGTCGGCCAACGACGTCGACCTGTACGGGATCCTCGACATCCGGCTCGTGCTCTACTTCGAGTGCCGCTTCGCGCGGAACCTCTACGCGGCCGATCTGGCTGCGGTCCCGGCGGCGGCGCTGGCGGCGTCTCGGCCGGTGCACCTGCGCTTCGGCTTCCCCGACGCCTACTTCGAGCTCCGCGATCGGGGCGTCGGCACCTTGACGCTCGGGCCGCGGGACTTTCCGTTCCACCACACGTCGCCCCGGCTCACCGGCCTCGCCCTCGCACTCGTCCCGGAGCAGGGTGCCTCGCTCGAAGGCGTGGAGCTGCTGCTCCAGCGACCGGGTGAGGCCGCACCGGTGACCGTGACGACGGGCCCGGGCGGGATCGTGCGCCGGGAAGCGGTCGGTGTCGCGGGCCCGGCGGACGCGCTCGGGGAGTACCGCATCGAGCTCGTCGACCCGGCCCGGCGCCAGGACATCGCGGACATCGTGATGGCGATGGACTACTCGTTCACGCCGGCGGTCTGAGGCGCCGGCGATGGACCGCAGTGGCGCATCGTCGGGCGCGCTGCCCTTGCCCAAGGGAGGCGGCGCCAGTCGAGGGTTGGGCGACGCCTTCACGCCGGACTTCAACCGGGGTACCGGCAGCTACGCCGTGGAGATCGACCTGCCCACGGGTCCGCGCGACGGCAAGCCCGCCCTCAGCCTGGCCTACAACAGTGGCAATGGCGACGGCCCACTCGGCTTCGGCTGGAGCATCCCGCTGGCGGCGATCCAGCTCTCCACCGATCAGGGCGTGCCCGACTACCTGGCGCCGACCTACGTGTTCGGCGGGGAGACGCTGGTCGAGCTGACCGACGGTCGGTACGCGCCGCGCGTCGAGAACGCGTTCCATCGCATCCGGCGCATCGGCGATGGCTGGGAGGTGACCGATCGCAGTGGCACGATCACCGAGCTCGGCGCGACGGCATCGTCTCGGGTGAGCGCGGAGGTCGACGGCGCAGAGCGGGTGTCGGCGTGGCTGCCCGAGGTGATCCGTGACACCTGCGGCAACGAGATCCGCTACGAGTACCTGCGCGACGACCGCTACCTGTACCTGAGTGCCGTCGCGTGGTCACGCTTCCGGGTGGAGCTGGAGTACGAGCCCCGCCATGACGCCTCGGTGAACCGCCGCACCGGCTTCGCCATCGGGCTGCGGCTCCGCTGCCGGGCCATTGCGGTGACCCGACCCGATGCCAACGCGCCGCTGATCCGTCGTTACGAGCTGGAGTACGGCGCCGACACCGCCGCCCCGAGCTTGCTCGTCGGCGTTCGGATGCGCGGTGTGAAGCGGGACCTCGATGGCGCGGTGCTGGAGGCGGAAGGGCCGCCGCTGCGGCTGACCTACGGCCAGTTCGAGCCCGAGCAGCGCCGCCTGCGGGTGGTGGCCGATGGTGGCGCCGGCGGCCCCGGGCCGCTCGGTCAGGACGGGACGGAGCTCGTCGACGTCGACGGCGACGCGCTGCCCGACGTGGTGCAGCTCGGCAGCGGCCCGCCGCGAGTGTGGTGCAACAGCGGCGATGGCACCGTCGACCGGCCGCGCCCGCTGCTCGGGGAGCAGCTCACGGGGGGACTGCTCGACGGCACGGCCATGCTGGCCGACCTCGACGGGGAGGGCACGGCCGACTTCGCCCTCCTCTCGGCCCGCGACGCGAGATACCACCCGAACCGGGGTGACGGCACGTTCGGCCCGCCGCGCTACCTGGGCGGCCGTCGTCCGCTGACCGTCCGCCTGGGCGATCGGAACACCCGCCTGGCCGACCTCGACGGTGATGGCCGGGTCGACGTCGTCCGATCCAGCGCGGCGGCCCTGGTCGTGTGGCGCAACCGCGGCGGCGAGGCCGGGTTCGACGCGCCGGCCGTCATCTCCCGTGTCCGCGATCGAGATCAGTTCCCTGATGTGCAGCTGTCGGACCGCGGCGTGCGGATCGCCGATCTGACGGGCGACGGGCTGCCCGACATCGTTCGAGTTGGCAGCGGCACGGTGGAGTACTGGCCGTCCCTGGGATTCGGACGGTACGACCGCCGGGTCACGATGCGATCGGCGCCGGTGCTCCCGAGGGACTACGACCCGAACCGGCTCCACCTCGTCGACGTCGACGGTTCCGGCACGGCGGACATCGTGTACGTCGGCGTCGACCGGGTGTTGCTGTGGCGGAACCTCAGCGGGCGGGCCTTCGCGCCGCCGGTGGAGGTGGCCGGTGTCCCCAGCTGCCCGGCCGATGGCGTGCGCCTGGTCGACTGGCTCGGCCAAGGGACCGCCGGTGTCCTCTGGTCGTCGGTTCGGTCGGGGTCGGGGCGCGGCTACCGGTTCCTGTCGTTCGGCGACCACAAGCCGTGGCTCCTCGAACGGGTCGACAACGGCCTTGGTCTGGTCACGGAGATCACCTACGGCTCGAGCGCGGCGCACGCCGCACGTGATCGACGTGATCGAACGCCGTGGCGCACGCGACTGCCGATGCCCGTGCTCGTGGTGGACCGGGTGGTGCAGCGCGACCTCGCCGCGGACTCCTCGACCGCGGTCGAGATCGCCTATCACGACGGGCGGTGGGATCCGGCGGCTCGCCGCTTCCGCGGGTTCGGCCGGGTCACCGCTCGACGGCTCGGTGGTGCCGATGCGAGCGAATCGCGCGAGGAGCACCACTACCTCGTCGGCGCTCCGGGCGAGCCCGACCTCGAGGCGCCGGCCGGTGTGCCGACGGACGCCGCACGACGGGGCCAGGGTCATCGCGTCGACTACCTCGGCGAGAAGGCCGGCACGCTGCTGCGCGTCGAGCTCACGAACTGGCGGGTCGAGCCGGTGGCGCAGAGCCTCGACGGCACGTGGGTCGTGGTTCCCCAGGTCGCGTCCACCGAGGTGCAGAACCTGGAGGAGGGTGATCGGCCTCGAGTGGTGACGGCGGCCTACACCTATGACGACACCGGCAACGTTGTCGAGGAGCGGCGCCGGGGGAGCGGCCCGGCGGGGGACGACGACGGGCTGGCGGTTGCCGCCATCGAGGTGGTGACGCGGATGGGGTATGCGCGCAACACCGAGCGCTGGGTGGTCGACCGCGTCGCGAGCACCGTGCGGCTCGATGCGGCCGGCCGCGTGCTCGCCGAGCTGCGTCACTACTACGACGGGGAGGACTTCGTCGGTCTCCCGCTCGGGCAGGTGCAGCGCGGCCTGGCCACCCGCCAGGAGGAGCTCGTGTTCTCGGAGGCCGAGGCCGATGGCCTCTACGCGCCAGCGACGTTCGACGGGGAGCGCCTCGGCTACCACCGGACGACTCGGGCCGATGGCGCGCCGGCGTGGGCGGCGAACGTCAGCCGGGTCGGATTCGACGATGCCGGACGCCCGACTCGGCGCCGCGATGCGCGCGGCGCCGACGGCACCCTCCACTACGACGCCGACGGCATCTCGGTGGTCGAGCTGGTGAATGCGGCGGGCCACCGCCAGAGCGCCGAGTTCGACGAGTGCTGGCAGGTCGTCGAACGGCGGGTGGATGCGAACGGCGCCGTGACCTCGTATCGCTATGACGGGCTCGGCCGCCTGACCGCCATCATCCGCCCAGGTGACACGGTGGATCGACCGACCATCGAGTACGGCCGCGACGACACCGTCACGCCGAGCGCGGTGATCACGAGGCGACGGCGGCGCTCAGGGACCGACGAGATCTACGAGCGGGCCACCTACTTCGACGGCAACGGCCGCGAGCTGCAGGTCCGCACGAGCCTGGACGGTGATGCGGTCCGCGTGAGCGGACCCGTCGGCCTCAGCCAGCGCGGCGATCCCGTGACCAAGGCCCTGCCCGTGCTGCGCGTCGGGCTCGGCTTCGAGCCGGTCGACACACTGCCTCCGACCCCGACCTACCGCTACGAGTACGACGATGCGGGCCGGGTGGTCGCGGCGTTCGACCTGGACGGACGCGCGATGCGCGTCCGCTACACGCCCTGGTCGTCCGAGGTGGAGGACGTGCTCGGTCAACGGCGGGTCGAGCACGTCGACGTGCTGGGACGCCCGGTGGGCGTCACGGTGGTGGATGACGCCGGGGCTCGCCACCGCGCCACCTACGTGTACGACGCGCTGGGGCGCCTGGTGGCGTCGACCGATCTCGAAGGCCGTGCGTCGGTGCGTTCGGCGACCTACGACATGCGTGGGCGACGGCTTCGTCTCCAGCACGCCGCGGCGGGGACTCGTACGATGGTGTACGACGCCGCTGGGCGCCTCGTGCGGTGGTTCGATGACCG
Source organism: uncultured Acidimicrobiales bacterium (assembly GCA_964616935.1). Lineage (GTDB taxonomy): Bacteria > Actinomycetota > Acidimicrobiia > Acidimicrobiales > Ilumatobacteraceae > CAZTVJ01. Next base: position 7,644 of record CAZTVJ010000492.1, read on the forward strand.
GGGTACGGCGATCGAGCGCGTTCTCGACGTCCTCGGCCGGCCATCCGAGGAGCGCGTGGGTGGCACCGTGGCCGAGACCTACCGATGGGACGATGCCGGCCAGCTCGGCTACCTCGGTCGGGTCGATGACGCCGCTGGCCACGTGACGTTCACCTACGACGAAGGTGGGCGAATGGTGGAGAAGCTCCGCCACATCGGCGCGTCCTCCTACCGGCTCGCCTACGACTACGACCCCACGGGGGCCCAGCGCTCCATCACCTATCCGGACGGCAGCATCGCCGCGTTCGAGCGCTGGGGTGACGGTCGGGTGCGGTCGGTCGATGGGGTCATCGACGAAGCGGCCTACGGCGTCGACGCCCGACTGACGCGGCTGGTCCACGCCAACGGTGTGGTCGAGGACCTCCAGTTCGACCCGTCCGGCCGCCTCCTCGGGATGGGCGTCCCGGCGCCAGGTGGCCTGGTCCTGCGCCGGGCGCAGCTCACGAACGACCCCTTGGGCCGGATCACCGCGCTCGAAGAGCTCACCGGGCCGCGCAGCGGGGTGGAGGAGTTCGAGTTCGACGCGCTCGGGCGCCTCGAGCGCTGGGTCGACCGGGGTGACGAGCGGCGGTATGCGTTCGACGCCGACGGCAACCTTCTCGCGGCCGACGAGCTCGACGCGGCGTCGTACGACTACGACTTCGGCGCCGTGGGTGCCCTGCTGCGGGTGACGCGGTCCGTAGGCGGCGACGACGTCATCGAGTTCGACGCCTCGGGCCACCTGACTGGCCTCGGCGACGATCAATACGAGTACGACGCCCGCGGGCGGCTGGTGAAGGTCGTCAAGCCAGGTGGGACGATCGTCCAGATGGTCTACGACTATCGCGGCCACCGGTGCCTGAAGCGGGTGCAGGGTCCGGCCGGCTCGTACGAGGTCCGCTTCGTCGACGATCTCTTCGAGGATCGGGCCGGCGTCTCGACGGCCTACGTCTGGATGAGCGGCCGCCTGGTCGCCCACCGCCGATCTGGTATCGGAGCCGGTGCCGGCGTCGGCACCCGCCACCTCCACACCGATCACCGCTCGTCGGTCGTGCTGGTGACCGGGGCAGGTGGTGCGGTCGACGGGCGAGCATGGTTCGGCCCGTACGGCATCGGTGAGCCGCGGCCGGAGGAGTCACGCCAGCTGGCCGGCACCGTGCTCGACACCGAGACGGGCCTCTACTACATGAACCACCGCTACTACTGCCCGCGCATCGGGCGCTTCCTGACGCCCGACCCGCTCTACCTCGCGCAGCCCGAGCGGCAGCTCGACATGCCGGAGGCGCACAACCTCTACGCCTACGCCAAGGGCGACCCCGTCGACTTCATCGACCCGGTCGGGCTCGACTTCTGGAGCTCGTTCGGCAAGGTGCTCGCGGGGGTGATCGTCGTCGTCGCCGTGGCGATCCTCGTGGTTGTCGCCGTGGTCGTCCTCGCCGCGGCGCTGGGCTCCGGTGGGTGGCTGATCGTGCTCGGTGCCGCCGCGCTCGGCGCGCTCATCGGCGGCATCCAAGGCGGGTGGGAAGGCGCGCTCATCGGCGCCATGATCGGGTTCACCGCGGGGATCAACATGTCGATCATGGGGCCGCTCGGTGCCATCACGTTCCTGGGCGTGTTCGACGGCATCCGCGAGAAGTCCTGGTACAAGAGCCTCGCCGGGTGGACGTCGTGGCTCATGCCGGCGTCGTGGCCCGGTCACATCCTCGGTCTCGGGGTGTTCCTCGCCAACGGCACGGCGCACGTGTTCGGCAGCGACAAGCAGATCCCGTCGGTG
>CAZTVJ010000493.1:0-8722 GCA_964616935.1 uncultured Acidimicrobiales bacterium
CGCTGCGCTTCCTCCTCGCGCCGCGTGCGCCTCGCCGCTGGCGCTTCCCTCGGCGCCATGCTGATGGCTAGCTCTTCGTCCGTTCCGCCATGGACGTTCATCCTGTGGTTAGCCTGGCGACACCGCGTTGGGTCGATCGACTCATGTCACCCATCGTGGCTGGGGGTTACAACGTGCTTGCGACCGGGTGAAGGTCCCGGTTCCGACGGTCGGGCGCTGGCACAGGGAGACGACGGATGATGAGCTCGAGAGGGCGTCTGCGCCACGCGCTCGGCATGTCCATGCTCGGCGCGGCGTCCGTGGCCGCCGGCACCCGGTCGATCCGCCGGTCCACCGGCTTTGATGAGCCCGCCGCTCCGCTCACGATCGTGCCCGACGCGCGGCTTCGGGCCGCACCCGAGCGCCCACTCCGCATCTTCGTGCTCGGACTGCGCGGGTTCCCCGGGGTCGAGGGTGGCGTGGAGACCCATGCGCAGAACCTCTATCCCCGCCTGGCCGCCCTCGGCTGCGACGTCGAGGTGGCCGTCCGATCGCCCTACGTCGCCAAGGACGCGCCGCGCTCGTGGCGTGGCGTGCGGTTCCGGCGCATCTGGGCCCCGAAGATGAAGGGGCACGAAGCTGCCGTCCACAGCCTCCTGGCCATCCTCGTAGCCGCTCGGCTGCGGCCCGACGTCGTGCATGTGCACGCCATCGGCTCGTCGATGTGGGTGCCGCTGGCTCGGCTCCTCGGGCTCAAGGTCGTCGTCACGCACCACAGCCTCAACTACGAGCACGAGAAGTGGGGCAAGCTCGCCCGGATGTCGCTGCGGTTCGGCGAGTTCGCGGGCATGCGCTTCTCGAACCGCCGCATCGCCATCGCCCGGCCCATCGCCGAGCTGATGCCCCAGCGCCACGGCGTCGACGTCCGCTTCATCCCGAACGGCGTCACCTTGCCCGAGATCGACGACGCCGCCGACCGCCTCGCCCCGTTCGGCCTGCAGCCCGGTCGCTACGCCCTGTGCGTTGGCCGCCTCACGCCCGAGAAGCGCCAGCTCGACCTCATCGAGGCGTTCGCCGCCGCCCGGCTCCCCGGCTGGAAGCTGGCCCTGGTCGGAGCCACCGAGGCTACGCCTGTGTACTCCCGCCTCGTCCTCGACCTCGCCGCTCGCACGCCGGGCGTCGTGTGCACCGGCTACCAGGCCGGGGAAGACCTCCGCCAGCTCTACCAGCACGCCGGCGTCTTCGTCCTCCCGTCGTCGCACGAGGGGCTGTCGATCGCCATGCTGGAGGCGCTCAGCTTCGGGTTGCCCGTGGTGGCGAGCGACATCCCTGGCAACCTCGCCGTCGGCCTGGCCGACAGCTCGTACTTCCCGGTCGCCGACGTGCCCGCCCTGGCCGAGCGCCTCCGGCAGGTGGCTGCCCGGCCGACGACACCGGCGGATCGTCAAGCGCGCCGTCGCTTCGTCGAAGAGCACTACGACTGGGCCGACGCCGCGCAGGACACGCTCGTCACCTACCGCGAGGTCGTCACCGGCAAGACGGCCCTACGGCTGGTCACCGGTCAGGCGGCGGCCGCCGGCGCCTGACCGTCGTCAAATCGGGGCTCAACGAACACGGCGCCGGCTGGCCAGCGTGGCCAGGCGAGTCGACAGGATGCGGGGGCTGAAGGCGTAGCGCTTGGCGTCGATGGCCAGCCACTCGTCGCACACCGACAAGGTGTGCAAGCCCGCTCCGTAGGGCGGCTGGGGGAGCAGGCGGGCCACCTCCGTCTCCCGGTAAGCGCGCTCGGAGAGCTCGTCGATGCGGTGCACGACGAGCGCGGCGCCGTAGTCGTCGCCACAGTCCTGACCGGGACGGAACAGCTGGCCGGCCATCTCGAAGATCGTGCCAGCGGGCCGGGCCGAACGGGCGTCGAGCTTCACCGGGTTGCACGGATGCGGCCGATACGGCCCAGTCAGCCGATCGGCGACGTAGAGGTGGAGCGCCGTGTTCAGCAACGGGCCGTCCCGCAGGGTGCAGAACAACCAGAACCGCCCGTCGTGACGGACGATCGACGGATCGAGCACGGCCAGTCCGGGTAGCAGGTCGGCCTCCTGTTCGAAGCCCGCCGGCGTGAGGCGGTGCAACAGCACGCCATTGGCGTCGGCCGTCTCCGGGATGCACCACGTCTGCCCGTCGTCGTCGAGGACGAACGGGTACGACCAGTGCCACTCGTTGCGGAAGACGACCCGCGCCTCGGCCGAACCCGGCGCGAGCGGGATGTCGACCTCGGCGATCCAGCCGCGGTTGGTCTGGTAGTCGAGCGCCTCGAACAAGCAGGTGTAGCGATCCCCGGACCGGTAGAGGAAGGGGTCGGCGGCGAAGCTCCGGTGACCCCACAGCGCCTGCAGGCCTGTCTGCCCCCGCTCGGGGAGCCAGTCGACCGAACGGACCGCTTGCTGCGCGATGACGGCTGACACCGGCTGCCGTGACAGCCCGACGGTCCACACCTCGGCCCACAGCGCCCGCCGGACAACGTCCCGGGCCGCACGGGCGGTCAAGCGAGCCGCACTGCGGGCCCCTGATGCCCCTCGGGGTGCCGGAGACGGGGTCGGGAGGGCACCGAAGGGTGCATCGCCGGCGCGGCCCTGCGAGCAGGCCGTCGCACACCACGCCGGCCAGGCGGTGAACGAGTCGGTCGCGGCCGCCGCGCCCGACCACGGGGCATAGGCGTCGAAGCGGAACACCCCGGCACGTAGCGTCTCGCCGTCGCGCTCGAGCACGATCTCCACCGTCGATGCCCCTGCCAGGGCTGCGGAGGCGACGGCGTCGGCCAGCCCCGGAGCGCTCTGACCGAAGCGGAAGCGCCACACCCCGCTCTCCGGCCGACTCGGCCCCAGATGAACGCCGGCCCGCGTGAGGTCGACGAGGACGTCGACGCTCGTCAGCTCGGTCGCATCGTGAACGATCGGCACGCCGGGGAGCCGATCGTCGATGGCCGCGCCCGATCCGCCGAGGCGCTGGTCGATGAGGCCGGCCAGGAGCGCCTGGACGTGGCCGCCGGCGCACCTCGGCGGCGCGGCGGGTACGAGCACCACGCTGGACACGACGACGCCGATGTCGTCGAGCGCGTCGAGCACCCGAACCTGCCAGGGGACGAGCCGGTCGGCGTCGGCCGCGATCGCGAAGCGCAAGGGGCGAGACGGCGGTTGGATGGTCGACGAGCTCACGAGAGCAGGAGGCTAGGTGAGAGCTCGGCGCACGAGCCGGCCAGGGGCATGGGGCGTTCGACCTGCTGTGCCCACCAGTTGGCTGTCAGGTGCGGGATCGAGCCCGCGACCCCGGTACCCTGACGTCCATGCGAGTGCCGCGGACGTTCTGCTTCGTGGACCTCACCGGGTTTACGAATTTCACGGCCGAGCAGGGCGACGAGGCTGCTGCTCGGCTCCTCTCGGCCTTCCGCTCGGTCGCCCGAGAGGCCGCCTCGAACCGGGGCGTTCGCGTTGCAAAGTGGCTCGGCGACGGCCTGATGGTCGTTGCCGTGGACCAGGCCGACGGGATCGCGTTCGCGCTGGAGCTGGAGAACCGGGCCCGGGAGTGCTGCGGACCGCTCTCGCTGCGCATCGGCCTCGCGTCCGGCTACGCCCTGCTGTTCGAAGGCGACGACTACATCGGCTCGGCCGTGAACCTCGCCTCTCGCCTCTGCGACGCCGCCGGTCCGAGCGAGGTGCTCCTGCCGGCAGACCAGCTGTTCGACCTCCCCCCGTGGGCATCAGCCACGCCGGTCGGCAGCGTCGGCCTGCCCGGCTTCCCGGATCCGGTCGACGTCGTCGAGCTGTCCGGCGAACCGGGGCCCGCCGACCACTTCGACACCGGCGAGCTCTGGACGCGCACCCCGTTCGTCGTCTGAGGTGAGCTTCCCGGCGGGGTTCGCGTGGGGTGCCGTCGTGAACGGCGCCGCCGCCGGCACGGCCCCCGCGTCGGACTGGCGCTCGTGGGAGCGAACCGGGCGGGTGCCACCGTCGGGCGACGGGAACGGCTTCGGTGCGCGGTACTCGGACGACCTCGCCCTCCTGGCCGGGCACGGCCTCCCCCACGTCCGACTCACCCTCGACTGGTCGCGGATCGTGCCCACCGCGGGCCGTCCCGATCCGGCTGCGCTGGAGGAGGTGGGCCGCGTCCTGGACGCCGCCGACGCGACGGGCGCCCGGGTGTGGGCGTGCTTGCACGACGTCGCCCTACCGGGCTGGTTCCTCGACGCCGGGGGCTTCGCCGACGACAAGGCGCGGGTGTGGTGGTCGCGCTGGGTTGAGCTGGTGGCGGCATCGTTCGGAGATCGCTTCGCCGGCTGGGTGCCGGTGGCCGAGCCCGTCGCCTGGGCCATGGACTCGCACCTCCTCGGATGGGCGCCGCCCGGGGAGCGCGATCCGGAGTCGTTCGCGGCAGCACTGCGCGGCATCCTCCTCGCCGGCCGCGATGCGTGGCGCATCCTGCGCGGCGGTCCACCGGTGGCCACCTGCCATCGGGTGGGGACCATCCACGCGCTCGACCGGACGGTGCCGGCCCAGCAGCAGGCTCGTCACGCCGACGCCCTGCTCTGGGGATCCTGGGTGTCGGGCCTGCGTGACGGCATCCTGCGCATACCCGGCCTGGCCGAAGAAGAGGTGGCCGACCTGGCCGGATCGTGCGACCTCGTCGGCATCTCCTACGCAGGGGCGATCAGCGTGGACCCCACCGGTGCTTTCGGCCCGTACCCGCCGGACCGGCGAGTCGCCGAATCCGGTTGGGCGCCGTGGCCGGACGGCCTCGGGATGACGCTGCGCCGAGTGGCGGACGAGCTGCCCGGGCGTTCGTTGCTGGTGGCCGCCGACGGCGTCGGCACGTTCGACGACGAGTGGCGCGGCGACCTGCTCCGGAGGACCGTCGAAGTGCTCGACGAAGCGATCGGTGACGGGGTGGACCTGCGGGGCTGGTTCCACCGCAGCGCGATAGACGGCTACGAGTGGGGCACCGGCTTCGACGTGCCTTACGGAGTGTTCGACAGGGATCGCGAGGCCAAACCCAGCCTGGGCGCCCTCACGGACCAGATCCTCACGTCGTCGTGAGCGGCGCGGTCAGCTGCGGCTGCGGTACGTGGCCCGCGCTCCGGCGGCGTCCTTGTTCAGCCGTTTCGACAGGTGCAGACCCTCCAGCACGAACTCGATGGCGCTGGCGACGGCCGCGGGCGACTCGTCACCCTTCGTGAGTGACGCCACCGGCTCTCGCAAGGCCGGCACGGTGGCGAGCAGCTCGGCCTCGACCGGCGACCTGATGTCCTCCCCGACGTCGGCCACCAAGCCGTCGTCGAAGGCGGTGATCACCTCGCGGAGCTTGTCGGGTGACAGTCGCTGCTTGAACACCGTGAGCACGGCGCCCTTGAGCATCGCGTCGATGATCTGACCCTCGCGACCGTCCTCCAGGCTCTCGATCTCGATCTTGCCGGCGGTGGACGCGGCCAGCGCGTCGAGATCGCAGATGCGGGGCACCACCTCCCGCTCGCCCGAGCGCAGCGACCGTCGCACGGCGTTCGCGGCCAGCACCTCCAGGTTCGACACCGACAGGCGCACCGAGACGCCCGAGCGCTGGTTGACGTGCGAGCTCTGGCGAGCCAGGTGGGAGAACTCGGCGACGATCTCCTCCATGTACTCCGGCACCGTCACGTGGACGTCGCCCACCGAGGAGGGCCGTGCCTCCTGGCGCATGATCTCGACCTCGGTCTCGATCTCGAGCGGGTAGTGCGTGCGGATCTGGCTGCCGAAGCGGTCCTTCAACGGGGTGATGATGCGGCCGCGGTTCGTGTAGTCGTCGGGGTTGGCCGAGGCGACGAGCAGGATGTCGAGGGGAAGGCGGATCTTGTAGCCGCGGACCTGGACGTCGCGCTCCTCCAGAACGTTGAGCAGACCCACCTGGATGCGCTCGGCCAGGTCGGGCAGCTCGTTGATGGCGAAGATGCCGCGGTTGGTGCGGGGCACCAGGCCGTAGTGCAGCGTCAGCTCGTCGGAGAGGTAGCGCCCCTCGGCCACCTTGATGGGGTCGACCTCGCCGATGAGGTCCGCGATCGACGTGTCCGGCGTGGCCAGCTTCTCGCCATAGCGCTCGTCCCGGTGGATCCAGTCGATGGGCGTGTCGTCACCACGGTCGTGCACCAGGTCGCGGGCGTACTTCGAGACGGGCTCGTAGGGGTCGTCGTTGATCTCGGAACCCGCGATCACCGGCATCCACTCGTCGAGCAGGACGGTCAGCGAGCGGATGATGCGGGTCTTCGCCTGGCCCCGCTCGCCGAGGAAGATGACGTCGTGGCCGGCCAGCAGGGCGTTCTCCAGCTGCGGCATGACCGTGTTCTCGAAGCCGAGCACACGGTCGAACAGTGGCTCGCCGGAGGCGATGAGGGCGACGGCGTTGCGCCGGATCTCCTCCTTCACGGGCAGCGACTGCCAGCCCGATTCGCGGAGCTGGCCGAGGGTGGCGGGACGCGACGACATGATCGGCACGCTACCGCCGAACCCGTCGAGCGATCATCTCGGGGGCCGCGTCTACGCTCCTACCGGGTATGGACCTGTCGGGGACGTGGCGAGCGGCGCTCGCCGACGACGACCTCCGCCGCGACGCGGTTCAACCCGACTACGACGACGATGGCTGGGAGCCGATCCCCGTGCCGGGCCATTGGCGCTCGACCCCGGCGTTCGCCGATGCCGACGGGCCGCTGATCTACCGGACACGCTTCGAGCTCGACGCCGGGCCCGACCTGGCGCGGCACTGGCTGCAGCTCGATGGGCTCTTCTACCAGGGCGACGTCTGGCTCGACGGGGCCTACCTCGGCGACCCCGAGGGCTACTTCTTCCCCCACGCGTACGACATCACGGACCTGGTGCGCCTCGCCCCCGAGCACGCGCTGTTCGTGGAGGTCACCTGCAGCCCTCAGCGTGACAAGGCCCACAAGCGCAACATCACGGGCGTCTTCCAGCACTGGGACTGCATCGACCCGGATTGGAACCCTGGAGGGCTCTGGCGCCCGGTGCGGGTCGAGCGCACTGGTCCCGTGCGCATCAACCGGCTGCGGGTGATCTGCAGCGAGGCGAACGAGGACCGGGCTGTGCTCCAGGTGCACGCCGAGCTCGACACGGCCGAGGCGCGCACCGTGCGCATCCGCACGACGGTCGAGGGTCGGGTCGAGCGAGAGCTGAGCCACGGCCTGGCCAAGGGCACGAACGAGGTGAGCTGGCAGTTCGGCGTCGACAACCCCTCCCTGTGGTGGCCGTGGTCGCTCGGCGAGCAGCCCCTGACGCGCGTGGACGTGGAGGTCTTCGTCGACGGCGAGGTCAGCCACGCCCGCAACGTGCGCACGGGCCTGCGCCAGGTGGCACTGCGCCATTGGACCCTCGCGGTGAACGGCGAGCGCCTCTTCATCAAGGGTGCCAACCTGGCTCCGACTCGCCGGGAGCTGGCCGAGGCGACTCCCGCCGAGCTGGAGCGCGACGTCGTGCTGGCCAAGGAGGCCGGGCTCGACCTCGTGCGCGTCCACGCCCACGTCACCCGGCCCGAGCTCTACGACGCGGCCGACGCGCTGGGCATGCTCGTGTGGCAGGACTTTCCGCTCCAGTGGGGCTACGCCCGCAGCATCCGTCATCAAGCCTCCCGCCAGGCCACGGCGATGGTGGACGAGCTCGGCCATCACCCGTCGATCGCGGTCTGGTGCGGCCACAACGAACCGCTCCGTCTTGACGTCGAGCCGGGCCGGCCGGTCGCTGCGGCTGACGTGGTCGGCCCGTTCGTCGCCGGTCAGCTGCTGCCGACGTGGAACCGATCCTTCCTCGACCTGCGGGTCAAACGGGCAATCGACAAGGCCGACGGGAGCCGCCCCGTGATCCCGCACTCCGGGGTGCTGCCCCACCCTCCCCAGCTCGACGGCACCGACAGCCACCTCTACTTCGGCTGGTACTGGGGTCACGAGCGGGGGCTGCCGGGCTTCGCGGCGGCGGTTCCCCGCATGGTGCGGTTCGTGAGCGAGTTCGGCGCGCAGGCCGTGCCCGACTCCGCCGAGTTCATGGACGCCGAGGCGTGGCCCGACCTCGACTGGGACCACCTCGCCCGCCACCACGGCCTGCAGCCGTGGATCTTCGACCAGCGAGTGCCCGCCGCGGACTTCGCCACCTTCGATGCGTGGCGCGCCGCCACGCAGGCGTACCAGGCCAACCTCGTGAAGCACCACGTCGAGCAGCTGCGACGCCTCAAGTACCGGCCGACCGGCGGCTTCGCCCTCTTCCTGCTGAACGACGCGCAGCCCGCCGTCACCTGGAGCGTCCTCGACCACCGCCGCGTAGCGAAGGCTGGCTACCAGGCGCTGACCGATGCCTGCCGACCCGTCATCGTGGTTGCCGACCGGTTGCCGGAGCAGCTCGTGCCGGGCGGCTCGGTGGCGCTGGACGTCCACGTCGTGAGCGACCTGCGCACCGAGCTGAGCGATGCCGAGGTGACGGCCCGGCTGTCCTGGCGCGGCGGTGGCCATGCTTGGCGGTGGAGCGGCACGGTCGCCGCCGACAGCGTCGCGCGGGTCGGCATCGTGCGGTTCGTGGTGCCCGACGTCGCCGGCGAGGTGGCGCTGGACCTGGATCTCGTTGCGGGCGACGTCGTGGCCAGCAACCGCTACCTGGGCGACGTGAGCCGGGCCTGAGCCCGCTACTCGGCCCGGTAGCGCGTCAGGAGGGCCCGGCCGAGCGGTCCGGCC
>CAZTVJ010000494.1:0-10286 GCA_964616935.1 uncultured Acidimicrobiales bacterium
CTTCGACCGCGGCCGCCGCACCCACACCGGCCCCCACGCCGGCACCGGCCCCCCCGCCCGCACCAACTCCTGCGCCCGCACCAGCTCCTGCGCCCACGACGCCTGCGCCCAGTCCGGTGGTGAGGCCCGGGCGGGTGATCCTGGTGGGCGACTCCGTGATGGCGGCGCTGGAGCCCGAGTACACCGATGCGGCGCGCAAGGTGCTCGGAGCGGCGGGATGGAACGTGGCCATCGATGCGAAGGTCAACCGCAGCACCATCCAGGGTCGCCAGGTCCTGAAGGCGTTGCGCCCGAGCGCGAACGACACCGTCGTGCTGATGCTCGGCCACAACGACGCCGGCACGCCAGCAGTGTTCGGTCCTCGGGTCGAGTCGATCCTGTCTGACCTCGATGGCGTCGGTCGGGTGTTCTGGCTCACGATGCGCGAGCCGCGCTACGCCCAGGCCAACGCCGTCATCGCCTCGGCCGGCGCCAAGCACACGAACCTGCGCATGGTGCCGTGGGACGCATCCATCCAGCCGGGCTGGACGGCCAAGGACGGCCTGCACCTGAACGGCTCGGGCGCCACCGGCATGGCCAACCTGATCCTGGCGTCGATCAGCCGCTGACCCGAACCGGAACGTGTGCTACGCGCCGGGAAGCACGGCGCCGAGGGAAGCGCCAGCGACGAGGCGCACGCGGCGCGAGGAGGAAGTGCAGCGGACGACGAGCCCGCTCGTGTTAGGGCGCGAGGGTCTGCAGCGCAGCGACAGGCAGGTTGCGTAGGACGGCGAACACCAGGGCCACGGCGACGAGCGCGGTCCAAGCGCGGGGCGGCACCACTCGGGTGATCGACGGCACCCGCGGTGACGCCCAGGCCAGCCAGACCCATCCCAGCACCACCAGCACCACGGGCAGCAACAGGTTCGAGCTGAGCGCAGCGGGGACGTCGAGGTGGAGGAGGTGGTGGACAGCACGGGTCATGCCGCAGCCTGGGCACCAGAGCCCGGTGACGGCATGGAACGGGCATGCGACGAAGGCGCCGCCACGCGAGGGGTCGGCCAGGCCGACGTAGGCGGCGCCGGCAGCGGCGACGCCGGCCACGGCCCAAGGCCCGGCCCTCGAGCGCTGGCGCTCGGGCCGCGTCACGTTCACCGACGCATCGTACGTGTGGAACCTGGTTGTGCCCGAGCCGATCGGCTGCCACCCTGGTCGGGTCGTGCTGCAGGTCCGCGGGTTGAGCGTGGAGGTGGGCGGGCGCCTCGTGGTCGAGGGCGCCGGCTTCACGGTTCGCGCCCGGGACAAGGTCGGTCTGGTCGGGCGCAACGGCGCGGGCAAGACCAGCCTCTTTCGCGTCCTCGGCGGGGCCGCGGCGCCGACGGCCGGCACGATCCACCGCAGCGGCGCGTTCGGGTACCTGCCTCAGGATCCCCGCAGCGCGGGTCTCATGGACGGCATCACCGCGGTCCGTCACATCCTGGGCGGGCGGGGGCTCGACGAAGCGGCGACCCGGTTGGAGAAGCTCCGCATCCAGCTCGAGGAGGACGCGAGCGACGCCAACGTCGCCCGCTTCACCAAGGCGGAGGAGGCCTACCGCCACGAAGGTGGCTACGCGGCCGACAGCGAGGCCCGCTCGCTGGCCCACGGTCTTGGCCTGGGCGCCGACCGGCTCGACCTGCCCGTCTCGGTCCTCTCGGGTGGCGAGCGTCGGCGGGTGGAGCTGGCGCGCATCCTGTTCGCCGGCAGCGACGTGCTGCTCCTCGACGAGCCGACCAACCACCTCGACGCCGACGCCAAGGCCTGGCTGATGAAGTTCCTGCGCACCTACCGCGGCGCTCTGCTCGTGATCAGCCATGACCTCGACCTGCTCGACGAGGCCATCACGCGCGTGCTGCACCTGGACCGGGCCGGTGAGGAATCGACCGGCCACCTGGTCGAGTACAAGGGCACCTACTCCCAGTACCTGGCCGCGCGTGAGCGCGACGAGGTCCGCATGGCAAAGCTGGCTGCCGAGCAGCAGGCGGAGGTCACCCGCCTGCAGACGACGGCCGACCGGTTCCGGGCCAAGGCCAGCAAGGCCGGCATGGCGCACAGCATGGACAAGCGCGCTGCCCGCATGCGGGAGGCGATGGTGGAGGCGCCCAAGGCCCAGCGGATGCTGCGGGTCGCCTTCCCCGAGCCGCCTCACTGCGGGCGCGTCGTGCTGGAGGTCGAGGGCTTGGCCAAGGGCTACGGCGGGCCGGCGGTGTTCACCGACATCGGGTTCGACGTCGGTCGAGGCGAACGCCTGCTCGTGCTCGGCCTGAACGGCGCCGGCAAGACGAGCCTGCTGCGCATCCTCGCCGGCGAGAGCGAGGCCGATGCCGGCACGGTCACGTTCGGCCACGACGTCGTCGGCGGGTACTACGCGCAGGAGCACGAGGGGCTCGACGCTCGTCGAACGCTGCTCGACCACGTGCGCGAGCAAGGCCGCCTGCTACCGGAGTCCACCCTGCGCGGGCTGCTCGGCATGTTCGGACTGAGCGGTGAGAAGGCGTTCCAGGAGGCGGGCACCCTGTCGGGTGGCGAGAAGACGAAGCTGGCGCTCACCCAGCTCGTCGCGGGCAAGCGGAACCTGTTGCTGCTCGACGAGCCGACCAACAACCTGGACCCTCCCAGCCGGGAGGCCGTGGCCGATGCGTTGGCGGCGTGGCCTGGTGCCATGGTGATCGTGAGCCACGACGAGGCGTTCGTCCGCCGCCTGCAGCCCGACCGCGTGCTGCTCATGCCGGATGGCGATGTCGACTACTGGAGCGACGATCTCCTGGACCTGGTCGCCCTGGCCTGAGCCGGTGGGAGCCTAGGCTCCCCGCCCGTGATGGCCGAGCAAGCGCCTCGCGGCGCCACCCTTCGTCGCCGCCGCCGACCGTCGGGGGAGCGCGCGCCGCTGCCCTACTCGATCGATCGCCGGTCGCGGGTCCTCCTCGCCGTGGCCATCGTGCTCGCGGTGCTGTGGGTGCTCGTGACGAACGCTCTGGGGCAGGACTGGTGGCTCCCCCGACTCGACGCGTCCCTCCTCGACGCCCTCGTCGAGCTGCGATCCACGTTCGTCGTGAACGTCGCCGAGGCCCTGAACGACGTGCAGCAGCTGCCCTGGCCCTACCTCCTCACCGGCGCACTCATCCTGGCGCTGCTGCTCACGCGCCGCATCCGCCGGATCGTGCTCTTCGGCGGCGCGTTGCTCGTGACGATGCTCGTCACCATCGCCTGCGAGGGCCTGCTCCAGTTGCCACGGCCGTATGACGTCGAGATCCTCGGGCGCTGGTCCGGTTACGGCGGCTTCCCCGTGGGCCGCTCGTACGTCACCTGCGTGCTCGTGGTCGCGGTCCTGTCCCTCGTGCCCGCCGGACGCAGCCGTCACGTGGCCGGCGGCCTGGTCGCCGCTCTCGTCGTGGCCATGGTGCTCGCTGGCGGTGTGCTGGGCACCGGGTACCCGATCGCCGGGTTCATCGGTGCCGGTCTGGCCGCCGCCATCACACTGCTGATCTTCTGGATCTTCGCACCGGACGAATCATTTCCTGTCACCTACGGTCGCACGGGCAACAGCGCCCACCTCGATCTCAGTGGCGCGCGGGGCGAGGCCATCAAGTCCGCCGTCGCTCGCCAGCTCGGCTTCGAGGTGCTCGACATCAAGCCCTTCGGGCTGTCGGGGTCGGCCGGGTCCTCGCCCATGAAGGTCACGGTGGCGGGCGATCCGCCGCACGGCGTGTTCGCCAAGCTCTTCGCGCAGCAGCACCTGCGCTCCGACCGGATCTACAAGATCATGCGCAGCCTGCTCTACGGCCGCCTCGAGGACGAGCGCCGTTTCCTCACCGTGAAGCGCCTGGCCCAGAACGAGGACTACCTCATGCGGGTGTTCCGCGACGCCGGCGCCCCGGTGGTCGAGAGCTACGGCGTGGTGGAGCTGACACCCGAGCGCGAGTACCTGTTGGTGACCGACTTCTCCGAGGGCAGCCGGGAGATCGGCGACGCCGAGACAGTCGTCGACGACGACGTGATCGACCAGGGGCTGCGCGCCATCCGCGAGCTGTGGGACGGCGGTCTGGCCCACCGTGATGTGAAGCCGGCCAACTACCTGGTGCGCGACGGGAAGCTCATCATGATCGACCTGGGCTTCGCCGAGGTGCGCCCGTCACCCTGGCGTCAAGCGGTGGACCTGGCCAACATGATGCTGATCCTCGGGCTGAAGGCGGACGCACCACGCGTCTACCAGGCGGCACTGGCCTACTTCACGCCCGACGAGATCGCCGAGGCCTTCGCCGCCACCCAGGGCCTCACCGTGCCGACCCAGCTCCAGGCCTACCTCAAGGCCGACGGGCGGGACCTGATCGGCGAGTTCCGGGCGTTGGCGCCGTCTCGAGCGCCGGTGTCCATCCAGCGCTGGAGCGTGCGCCGCATCGGTCTGCTCGTCGCCCTGGTCATGGCGATCCTCGGGACGCTCCTGGTGGCCGCGCTCGTGTTCTTCGGCACCGATCCGTCGGGCGTGGCCGCCCCGGAGTGCCGTGCCAGCACCTCGGTCCTGCTGTTCGGCCAGGCCGTGCCGCAGGCGGCCTCGGTGCCATGCCTACGAGCGGAGCCGTCCGGGTGGGGCGAGGTGACCACCACGGTGGGCGACGGTGGCGGCAAGGTGTCCGTCAGCACCCCGAACGGAGGTCACCTCACGCTCGACTTCGGTGACACCTGCTCGGCCGGCGGCGCTCCGAGGCCCGACATCACCGTCGCCGGCGCGCCGGCGACGGTGTTCGAGCTACCACCGTCGGACGGTGCTCGCGTCTTCGCCATCCCGGTCGAAGGCGCCTGCACGTCGATCACCGTGGACGTGCCGCCGGACGTGGCCGAGCGCGAGATCTCCACGTTCTTCGACGTGCTCGAGCTGGTGCCGAGAGCCGAGCTCGACGCCGCCGTCGCCGAGCGCACGGGCGGGTGGGCCACGCAGCTGAGCTGATGCCGACGTCCTGGCGAAGCCGTTTCGGGCGTGCCGTCAGCGGTTGCCGCGAATGGGGTCGGTCACGCCGTCCCACTCGTCGTGGGCGCTCTTGAAGCGGTCGAACACGGCCCGGATGGCCTCGTTGTCACCGTGCAGCTCCAGGAAGCAGCCGATGGCGGGTCGGGTGTCGATGTAGGCGACGTTGGCGAGCGACCACAGGGTGCTCGCCACCGGGAACCCCGCCGCCTCGTAGCGGGCGCACTCGGCTTCGAGGTCGTCGTCGGGCACCAGGCAGGCTACGTGGTGCAGGCCCTCGTCGCCGGGGGCGAACATGTCCCGGTAGATCGAAGGCTCGTCGCCGGCCTGCCCGATGAGCTGCACGTGCGTGGGGCCGGACTGGCCGAAGGCGTAGTCGAACGGCGTGTCGGAGGGCTGGCCGCGGTAGGTGTGACGGTCGCCGACGTGGGCCCGCGTGACGAAGAACGGGCCGGCGCCGGTGGTCCGGGTCCACTGCCGGCAGCCCTCCTCGATGTCGGTGACGAAGTAGGCGTGCTGCAGGATCGGGTAGCGCAGCAAGGGTGTCGTGCTCATGAGTCCACCTTCCAGTCGATCCAGAGCTCTTTCATGGCCCGCAGCGTGACGTTGGGGTGGTGCGTGAAGTCGTTGCGTCCGGGGGTGAGCCGCACGTCGGGCAGGCGGTCGAGGATGGCGCCGACGGCGATGACCTGCTCGAGGCGCGACAGTCCGGCGCCGGGGCAGTGCGTCTCGCCCACCGAGAAGGCCAGGTGCCGGTTGGCGTTGGTGCGGTCGACGTCGAGCATCGCCGGCTCCTCGAACACCCGTGGGTCCCGGTTGGCGGCGGCATAGCGCAGGTGCAGGCTGGCGCCCTTGGGGATGGGCACACCGCCCACCTCGGTGTCCTTCGCGGCCCGACGAACCATGCCCATCGTGGGTGATTCGAGGCGGAGGACCTCCTCCACGAAGCCCTTGATCTTCGAGCGATCGGCCAACAGCAGGGCGTGCGTCTCCGGGTGGGTGAGCAGCAGCCACAGGCCCGAGGTGATGGCGAAGGTGGTGGTCTCGTTGCCGCCGATGTAGAGGTGGTCGGCCATGTTGATGATCTCGGCGTCGGTCAGCGCCCGCTCGCCGTCGAACCTGGCGTCGTTGGCCAGGAACGAGATGACCGAGTCGTCCGGGTTGGCGCGCTTGACCTGGATGGTGGCGTGGATGTGGTGCTGGAACTCCACGCCCTTCTCACCGGCGTATATCTCCTCCTCGGCCGTGAGGCCGCCCCGGAAGGGCAGCACCCACGCCTCGGACCACACCTTCAGCTCGGGGATGTCCTCGAGCTGGAAGCCCATCATCGTCGTGATGACCTGCACCGGCAGGGGGATGGCGAAGTCCTTCACGAACTCGCACTGGCCCTTCGGCTGGATGGCGTCGATGAGCCCGGCGACGATTCGCTCGATGAGGTCCCGACGCTTCTCGGCGCCGAGCACGGAGAAGAACGGGTCGACGATCTCGCGGTACTTGCGGTGCACCGGCGGGTCCACGGCCAGGTAGCCGACACGCGGCCACCCCTTCTCGGCGTAGATGGTGGACGTGCGGCTCGACATGCCCCGGCCCGGGGTCGTCTCGCTGGCGCCGCGCAGGAACACGTCGGTGCGCCGCAGCACCATCTGGATGTCGTCGAAGCGGGTGAGGACGTAGGTGTCGGTGCCCGGCATCTGCCACACCGGCGCTTCCTCGCGCAGCAGGTCGTAGGTCGGGTACCAGTCCTCCTGCGTGGCCGGGTCGAACAGGTCGACCTCGTCCACGCTCGTCGGGTGGCCCGGGGTCGTGGTGGTCTGCGTGCGGCCGTCATCCCCCATGCGCGAACCGTACGGGCGGGCGATGACGCCACGCCAGCCCGGCGTCCGAAGTCCGGCACCAGAGCGCGGAGAACCGCATCGTCAGGCCGGACTTCGGCCGTGCGAGGTGGGCGATCGCCGGTTCAGGTCCGCAGCGCGACGGGCTTGGAGACCTCGCTGAAGAAGTCGTTGCCCTTGTCGTCGACCACGATGAAGGCGGGGAAGTCGACCACGTCGATCATCCAGACCGCCTCCATGCCCAGCTCGGCGTACTCCAGCACCTCGACGTGGGTGATGTTGTCCTTGGCCAGCCGCGCCGCCGGTCCGCCGATGGAGCCCAGGTAGAACCCGCCGAACTCCTGGCACGCGTCGGTGACGGCCTTCGAACGGTTCCCCTTGGCCAGCATCACGAAGCTGGCCCCGGCCGCCTGGAAGTCCCGCACGTACGCGTCCATCCGCCCGGCCGTCGTCGGCCCGAACGAACCCGACGCGTAGCCAGCAGGTGTCTTGGCCGGCCCGGCGTAGTACACCGCATGGTCCTTCAGGTACTGCGGCAGGCCCTCGCCCCGATCGAGGCGTTCCTTCAGCTTGGCGTGGGCGATGTCGCGGGCGACGACCAGCCGGCCGGTCAACGCCAGCCGGGTCTTGACCGGGTAGCGGGAGAGCTCGGCTCGGACCTCACTCATGGGTCGGTTCAGGTCCACGTGCACGACATCGTCGGACAGGTGCTCGTCGGTGGTCTCGGGCAGGTAGTGCGCCGGGTCACGCTCCAGGTCTTCGAGGAACACGCCCTCAGTCGTGATCTTGCCGAGCGCCTGGCGGTCGGCCGAGCACGACACCGCGATGCCGACCGGGCACGACGCGCCGTGGCGGGGCAGACGGATGACGCGCACGTCGTGACAGAAGTACTTCCCCCCGAACTGCGCGCCGATGCCGAACTGGCGGGTGAGCTCGAGCACCTCACCTTCGAGGGTCACGTCGCGGAAGGCATGCCCGGACGCGCTGCCCGACTGCGGGAGTGCGTCCAGGTACTTGGCCGATGCCAGCTTGGCCACCTCCAGCGTGCTCTCGGCCGAGGTGCCGCCGATCACCACGGCCAGGTGGTACGGCGGGCAGGCAGCCGTACCGAGCTTGCGCAGGTTCTCGTCGAGGAAGCGGAACAGCGACGTCGGGTTGAGCAGGGCCTTCGTCTCCTGGAACAGGAAGCTCTTGTTGGCCGAGCCCCCGCCCTTGGCCAGGAACAAGAACTTGTAGGCATCGCCATCCACCGAGGCGATCTTGATCTCGGCCGGCAGGTTGTTGCGGGTGTTCACCTCGTCCCACATCGTGAGCGGCGCCATCTGCGAGTAGCGGAGGTTGGCCGTCAGGTAGGTGTCGTACACGCCGCGGGCGATCGCCTCCTCGTCCCTCCCACCGGTCGTGATGACGTACTGGCCCTTCTTCCCCTTGATGATCGCGGTGCCGGTGTCCTGGCACGAGGGCAGCACACCACCGGCGGAGATGTTGGCGTTCTTCAGCAGCTCCAGCGCGACGAAGCGATCGTTGGCCGACGCCTCGCGGTCGTCGAGGATGGCGGCCAGCTGGGCGAGATGGCCGGGCCGGAACAGGTGGGCGATGTCCCACATCGCCTGCGCGGTGAGCAGCCGCAGCGCCTCGGGCTCGACCTGCAGGAAGCGGTGCCCGCCGGCCTCGAACGTCGAGACGTGATCGGCGCTGAGGAGCCGGTAGGGCGTGTCGTCCGGGCCGAGGGGCAGTAGGTCCTGGTAGACGAAGTCGCTCACGCCGAGAACGGTATCCCGCGCCTAGCCGCGCTCCCCAGGCTGGATGGCGGCGAGGCGGCTGGCCACGAACGAGGCGATCGTGGCGGCGGCGGCGTCGGCGGTCGGGCCGAGCCACTCGTGCCCCTGGCGGGGTACGAGCTGGAGCTCGACGTCGACGCCACCGGCGCGCCCGGCGTCGGCCAAACCGGTCGTCGCCGACGAACCGACGACGAGGTCGGCATCACCGACCACGAGCACGAGCGGTGGCACCTTGCCCTCGCGAGCCTGGTCGGCCAGCGCTCCGGGCACGACGGGCGAGAGCAGGCCGATGGCTCCGAACCCGGCACCCGGGATGTCGGCGAAGCCGCCCCCACCGAGCTGGACGAGCGCCGTGGCCAGGCCGCCCAGGGAGTAGCCCACGGCACCGACCCTGGCGGGGTCGACGGCCGGGTCGGCCCGCAGCGTCGCCAGCGCGCCAGAGATGCCCCGGACGAGCTCGGGCGCGGCGGTCGCGACCTTCACGGGGTCGCAGTAGGTGAACGCGGGCGCTGGTCGCACCCCGAGGTAGTCGAGCCGCACGGCCAGCACGCCGCGGGCCGCGAGCTGGCGAGCGATCAACGAGGTGATGCCGGCGTCGGCTTCGTACCCACCGCAACCGTTCAGCACGAGTGCGGCGGGGAGGGGCCCGGTGGCACCCGCGGCCACGCAGCGCTCCGCCGGCACCGCGCCGCCGCCGGTGTCGACCGTGACCATCGTGCACGACACCTCGCCGAGGGTCGCGCCCGTCGCCACCGTCGTCGCAGGAACGGCGGTCGCAGGATCGGCGGTCGCAGGAACGGTCGTCGTAGGAGCCACGGCCGAGGTCGTCGACGTCACCGAGATGGATGGGGAGCTCGATGGGGAGCTGGTGGGCACGGCGGCGTCCTCCGACTGGGCACAGGCCGCGACGAGCAGCAGCCCGATCACCAGCACCGGCGCCGCCCGTCGCACCGCTCGAACCTATCGGCGTACCGTCGCAACCATGAGCGAGCATCGCATCGAGCACGATTCCCTCGGCGAGGTCCGGGTCCCGGCCTGGGCCCACTGGGGCGCCCAGACACAACGGGCGGTCGAGAACTTCCCGATCAGCGGCATGCGGATCGAGCGGTCGCTCATCTGGGCCCTGGCCAGCATCAAGGGTGCCTCGGCCAACGTGAACGGCCGGCTGAAGGTGATCCCCAGGGACGTGGCGGTCGCCATCCACGACGCCGCCGCCGAGGTGGCCAGCGGGGTGTGGGACGACCACTTCCCGGTCGACGTCTTCCAGACCGGCTCAGGGACGTCGTCGAACATGAACGCCAACGAGGTGATCGCGACGCTGGCCACCGGTCGGCTCGGTCGGCCCGTGCACGCCAACGACGAGGTGAACGCGTCGCAATCGTCGAACGACGTGTTTCCGTCCGCCATCCACCTCGCTGCCACCCGCTCGCTCACCCACGACCTGCTGCCGGCGCTGGAGCTGCTGGCCGCCAGCCTGCGTCGGAAGCAGCGGACGTTCAAGGGGGTGGTCAAGGCCGGCCGCACCCACCTCATGGACGCCGTACCGGTGACCCTCGGGCAGGAGCTCGGCGGCTACGCCACCCAGGTGGAGCACGGCGCAGCGCGGGTGCTGGATGCCCTACCGCGGGTGGGTGAGCTGCCCCTCGGCGGCACCGCGGTCGGCACCGGGCTCAACGCGCCCAAGGGTTTCGC
>CAZTVJ010000495.1:0-5666 GCA_964616935.1 uncultured Acidimicrobiales bacterium
CTTCCAGGTGCGCAGCTTGATGCCGCGCACGTCGACGCCCTCCATCTCGAAGGGCGCTCCGGGCGCTGTCAGAGTGGCGTGGACCTCGGCCAGAGAGGGTGCGCTCATGCCGGGCAGCATGGCCCAGCGCTCACCCGGAACGCACGTTGCTACGCGCTGACGGATTCGCCTCGACGCTCGCTCAGCCGGCGGCCGAGCCGACCGGTCCGCTCGATCTTGGTCAGGGTCCGGTCACGGGCCTGCTCGGCTTCGTCCGTCAGGCCGGTGAGCTCGGCGAGGCGCCACTGGCGCAGGACGACGGGCACCAGGATCTGGTCGTGGTGGACCGTGAGGTCGTAGATGCCCTTGCGGGCGATGGCAGCGGCGTGGGTGGTGAAGTCCGGGATGCCCGTCCCGGGCATCGCGAAGCCGACGACCTGTCGCTCGATGGCCAACACCATGCCCGACGGGTCGAGCTCGAGGGCGGCCGACGCCGCATCCCGGTAGAAGAGGTGATGGAGGTTCTCGTCGGACGCCACCCGGCTCATGAGGTCGTACCCAGCCTGGTCGCCGATGAGCTTGCCGGTGTTGCGGTGCGAGATGCGCGTGGCCAGCTCCTGGAGGGAGAGGTACACGAGCGCATCCCGAACGTCGGGCACCACCGGTACCTCAGCCGTCGACACCTGGATCATGCGGGCCCGCTCCAACGCCACCGGATCGACCGCCCTGGTGACCATGAGGTACCCGTAGATGACCATGGAGTGGCGGCCTTCCTCGGCCGTCCACCGGCGGGCCCACTCGCCCCAGGCCCCCTCGCGACCGAAGAGCGCGTCGATGTCGCGGGAGTAGTAGGGGAGGTTGTCCTCGGTCAGGAGGTTGACGAACAGTGCGCTGCGGACGCCCTCATCGAGGACGGCGCCCGCCAGATCGGCATCGTCGGCCATCCAAGCCCGATCGGGCTCGGCATCGCGACCCCTGCCGTAGGGGACGTACTCGTGCGGGAACCATTCCCGTGTGGTCTGGAGGTGCCGTTCGAGCAGGCCCTCGACCACGGGCTCCAGGTCCGTGAGCATCGCGAGGTCGGTGTTCATGGGCTCAGCCTACCGACTGGTCGGTAGGCTGGCTAGACCGACAGCGAGATTCTGCCGCCGCGGGGTGGAGAGCCCTCCTGCAGGGCACGGGCCTACCATGCACCATGGTCATCGACACGCTGCTCGACGAGGCCCAGGAGCTGCAGAGCGACGCCGTGCGCCTGCGCCGCACGCTGCACGAGCACCCCGAGCTGGGGCTCGACCTTCCGTTCACCCAGGAGCGGGTGCTGGAGGCCATCGACGGCCTCGGCTTGCGCATCAGCACCGGCGACTCGACGACCAGCGTGGTCGCCACGCTGGAAGGCGCACTTCCCGGTCCCACCATCTTGCTGCGGGGCGACATGGACGCTCTGCCCATGCCGGAGGACACCGGCCTCGACTTCGCCTCCCGGATCGACGGCTCGATGCACGCCTGCGGCCACGACCTCCACACCACGATGCTCGTGAACGCGGCGCGCCTCCTGTCGGTGCGACGAGACGAGCTGGCGGGCAACGTGCTCTTCATGTTCCAGCCCGGCGAGGAGGGCCACCACGGTGCGCGGTACATGCTCGACGAGGGCCTGCTCGACGTGGCCGAGGATCGCCCCGTCACCGGCGCGTTCGCGTTGCACGTGTTCTCCGTGATGCCGGCGGGGCTCGTCGGGCTGAAGGGTGGCGCGCAGATGGCGTCGGCCGACCAGTTCCGCGTGGTCGTCCACGGACGCGGCGGGCATGCGTCGGCCCCCCACTACGCCCTCGACCCGGTGCCGATCGCGTGCGAGATCGTGACGACGCTGCAGACCTTCGTCACTCGCAGCCTGGACGTGTTCGACCCCGGCGTCATCACCGTCGGGCGCATCACAGCCGGCACCACCTTCAACGTCATCCCGGAGACGGCCGAGCTGTACGGCACGATGCGAGCGGTCAGCGAGCGCTCCCGCGCCAAGCTGCTCGACGGCCTGCAGCGGGTCGCCGACGGCATCGCCGCCGCCCACGGCACCCACGCCACCGTCGAGATCGAGCACGGCTACCCGGTGACGGTGAACGACGGCGACTTCGCCGCCTTCACCCACGACGTCGCCGCCGATCTGATGGGTCCCGACAAGGTCCTGCGCATGCCGAACCCGGTCATGGGTGCCGAGGACTTCTCCTACGTCCTGCAGCGGGTCCCGGGGGCCATGGCGTTCCTGGGTGCCGCGCCCAAGGGCATCGAGCTGAGCGCGGCGGCACCGAACCACTCGAACCGCGTGGAGTTCGACGAAGACGTCATGGCGCAGGGCACGGCGCTCTACGCCGCCGTGGCCCTCCGCCACCTCGAACCTGCCTAGCCCAGTCCCTCGAACGAGCGCGTGCTCCCACCGCCTTGACCGGAGAACCTACCGGCGGTAAGTTTGTGGCCATGGCCGTCACCGAGCAAGCGCCCGCCAACCGGTTCCTCAGCGATCTCGTCTTCGCGCCTGTGCACGACGAGCTCGATGCCCCCGACCTCGCCGTCACGGGCGAGATCCCGGCGGCGCTGCGCGGGATGTACCTGCGAAACGGTTCCAACCCCAAGTTCGCGCCGACGGGCGCCTACCACTGGTTCGACGGCGACGGCATGGTCCACGGCGTCTACTTCGATGAAGGCCATGCCCGCTATCGCAACCGCTGGGTGAGCACCCCCGGGTTGCGCCGCGAGGAGGCTGCCGGCCACGCGCTGTTCGGCGGCCTCGCCAACCTCGTCTTCCCGCCCGACGACGTGTTCGCCGAATGCGGGCTGTTCAAGAACGCCGCCAACACCAACGTCATCCGCCATGCCGGCAAGGTGATGGCGCTGTGGGAAGGCGGCTTCGCGACCGAGCTCACAAACGAGCTCGACACCGTCGGCCTCATGGACTTCGGCGGCCAGTACCAGGGCGCCTTCACGGCACACCCCAAGTGGGACGTGCGCACCGGCGAGCTGATGGTCATCGGGTACACCGGCCTCGAGAAGCCATACCTGCGCCACCACGTGATCGACCGCAACGGCGCGCTCGTGCACTCCACGACCATCGACATCCCACGCGGCGTGATGATGCACGACTTCCTGACGACCGAGCACCACTCGCTGATCTTCGACCTGCCCGCCGTCATCGAGCCCGAGAGCATGATGAAGGGCGAGTCGATGTGGCAACCACAGCTCGGCGCGCGCATCGGCGTCCTGCCCCGGCACGGCACCGGCGACCAGACGCGCTGGTTCGAGCTCGATCCCTTCTACGTCTTCCACTTCCTGAACGCCTGGGAGGACGGCGATCGCATCGTGGCCGTCGGCTGTCGCATGCCCTCGGTCGACCTCAACTTCGACGGCGACAGCGACGAGGACCCGATGGCGTCTCGCTCCGGGCTCGGCCTCCACCGCTGGACGATCGACCTCGCCGCCGGGACGGTGAAGGAGGAGCAGCTCAGCGACCTCTTCTCGGACTTCCCCCGCTTGCACGACGACCACGTCGGTTACCCGTCCCGGTACGGGCACGTCTCGGCCAAGCTCGGCCGCAACGACGCTGCGCTCTTCGACAGCATCGTCCAGTACGACCTGGTGACGGGCCTCAGCACCACGAAGTCGTTCGGCGCAAACGCGTCGACTGGTGAAGCGGTGTTCGCCGCCGACCCGGGCGGCATCGACGAGCGCGACGGTTGGGTCCTCACCTACGTGACCGAGCTCACCGACGGCCGCACCGACCTCGTCATCCTCGACGGCCACGACATCACGACCGAGGTGGGCCGGGTGCACCTGCCGCGTCGGGTTCCCGCCGGCTTCCACGGCAACTGGCTGCCGGCCGGGTGACCGCCGCCAACACCCGTCGTCGGCCCGGCCGACCGACTGGGGGCCAGCCCGTCGTCGATCGTGACGACCTCCTCGACGCGGCCGAGCGGGCCATCCGTCGCGCCGGCCCAGCCGTCTCCCTGGAGGTGATCGCTCGCGAGGCCGGCGTCACCAAGCCGGTCGTCTACGACCGCATCGGCGGGCGGACCGAGCTGGCGCACGCGCTAGCCGAGCGCGTGGTCGATCGCATCCTCGCCGCCGTCAGCACCGCGATCGAAGGCGAACCGAGCGGGCGGTCGACGTTGTCGTCGTTCATCGGTGCCCACCTCGCCACCGTGGCGGCCGACCGCGAGCTGTACGTCTACGTCACGGGCGGCACCTCCAACGAGTCGCCGGATCGCATGCTCTACCTGGCCCGACGATCGGCTGCTCCACTGACCGAGCAGCTCGCGGCGTGGCGGGCGGGTCGCGGCCGAGACCCGGCGGCGGCCAAGCCGTGGGCGTACGCGATCATCGGGATGCTCCACCTCGTCGTCCTGTGGTGGATCACCGAGGCCGACCGGCCCGCGGACGAGCTGGCCGAGCAGCTCACCGACCTGCTCTGGAGCGGTCTGGCCGACGACTGACGAGCGATCCCCTACGTTCGTCCCATGCTCGCTCCCACTCGCGGCCCCGGTCCCCTCGACGGCACGACGGTGCTCGACTTCTCCCGTGTGCTGGCTGGGCCGCACTGCGGGCGGATGCTGGCCGACCTCGGCGCCGACGTCATCAAGATCGAGCCACCCGAGGGCGACATGACCCGCTTCGCCTACCCCCGCCGCAACTCCATCGCCACCTACTTCACCCAGCAGAACGTCGGGAAGCGGAACCTGTCGCTGGACCTGAAGCAGCCGGCGGCGCTCGACCTCCTGCACCGACTGGTCGACGGTGCGGACGTCGTCCTCGAGAACTTCCGACCCGGCGTGATGGCTCGCCTCGGTCTGGGCTACGACCAGCTGTCGGCGCGCAACCCGAAGCTCGTCTACGGCTCGATCAGCGGCTACGGCCACACCGGCCCGTGGATCGGGCGGCGGGCCTACGCGCCGGTCGTCAGCGCCGAAGCGGGGTTCACGTGGCTGCAGGGTGAGGCACGCGGCGGTCACTACGCGAACGACCCGATCTCCCATGGCGACGTCTATGCCGGCCTGGAGTGCCTCACCGGCATCCTCGCCGCCCTCGTGCAACGGGGCCGCACCGAGAAGGGCCAGTGGGTCGAGATCTCCATGACCGAAGCGCTGCTGTGCATCAACGACCACGTCCACTGGGAGCTGCGTGACGACCCGGAGACCACGGGCGACGAGGACGTGCCCAGCTTCCGCCCGGGCGACTACCCGGTGCTGCCGACCGCCGAGGGTCACGCCGTCGTGATTGCCGGCCACCCCGCCAGCAACGGCACCTTCGAGCGCTACTGCCGGACGATGGGTCGCGAGGACTTGGTTGCCGATCCGCGGCTGAGCACCATCGCCGGCCGCCGCGAGCACTACGACGTGATCCTCGACGCCCTGCGCGCCTGGTCGATCACCTACGACGACCTCGCCGCGATCGAGGAGGCCTTTGCCGAGCAAGGCCTGGCGATGGGTGTGCTCCGCACGGTCCGCGAGATCGGCACGAGCGAGTGGGCGGCGGCGCGAGGTGCGGTGGTCGACGTCCCTGACCGGGGCGACGGCGTGGTCCGCGTACCCAACTCACCCTGGCACTTCAGCGATGCCGACAGCGGTGTGCGCGGAGAGCCGGCCTACCGCGGCGAGCACAACCGCCAGATCCTTCGCGACAAGCTCGGGCTGGACGACGACGCC
>CAZTVJ010000496.1:0-2510 GCA_964616935.1 uncultured Acidimicrobiales bacterium
TCGTCGTCGCCTGCAGCCTGCACAGCCAGCTGGCATGCGCGGTGGCCGTCGTTCGCCACCTGGAACCGGCGGCCCGGGTGGCCTACGTCATGACCGATGGGGCCTCCCTACCGCTGGTCCTGTCCGATCTGGTGGCTCAGCTCCAGGATGCAGGGCTGGTCGACGTGACCATCTCGGCCGGCCAGGCCTTCGGGGGCGACCTCGAGGCCGTGAACCTCCACTCTGCGCTGGCACTGGCCGCCACCGTGGCCGACGCTGATGTCGCCGTCGTGGCGCCCGGGCCTGGTGTCGTGGGCACGGGCACCGCGCTGGGGGCCACCGCGATCGACCTCGCGGTCGTGATCGACGCAGCCGCGGCGCTGGGTGCGGTGCCGGTGGTGGCGCTCCGGTACTCGGAGGCCGATGCCCGTGAGCGCCACCAGGGCGTCAGCGACGGCACGCTCGTCGCCCTGGGACTGGCCGCGCGGTCGGCCGAGCTCGGCGTACCCGTTGGTCGCTTCGGCGAGCGCGTCCTGGCCGACCTCGTGGGCCGGGGCCTGGCGGGGCGCCACCGCGTCGAGGTGGTGGAGGCGCCCGACGTTGCCGCGCTGCTTGCTGCCCACGGCCTCACCGTCACCACGATGGGCCGGTCCGTCGCCGACGACCCGGGGTTCTTCGTCGTGGCTGGAGCGGCCGGTGCGGTCGCTGCTCGCGTCCTGGCCCGCTCGCGGACCGGCGGTAGCGTGGCGTGATGGTGCCCCCCGACGACGCTGTGCAGCCGCTGCCGCCGCCGGGCGAGGCCGACGGTCCGGTGGCGCTCACGGCCGAAGGCGTGGGTGGGAAGCCGCGAAAGAAGAAGAAGAAGTCCAGCCCGGCGCGCGCCGCCGTCGAGTGGGCCCTCGTGATCGGTGGCGCGCTGCTCGTCGCCCTGGTCATCCGGACGTTCCTGCTCGCCGCGTTCTTCATCCCGTCGGCGTCGATGGTGTCCACGCTGGAGGAGGGCGATCGCGTCCTTGTCAACAAGCTCAGCTACAAGCTGCACGACGTCAACCGCGGCGACATCATCGTGTTCGAGCGGCCCCCGAGCGAGCCCGACAACGGCATCGTGGACTACATCAAGCGCGTCATCGCCCTGCCCGGCGAGACCGTCGAGGGCCGTGACGGCCAGGTGATCATCGATGGCCGCATCCTGGAGGAGCCGTACCTGGACGAGGGCGTCGTGACGGGTGACTTCCCTGCGCACGTCGTGGCGGCGGACCACGTGTGGGTGATGGGCGACAACCGAGGCGTCTCGATCGACAGCCGCATCTTCTTGGACATCCCCCAGCGCGACATCGTGGGGCGGGCTTTCGTGCGCATCTGGCCGCTCAGCCATCTGGGCTTCTTGTAGCTACGCGCACCCCTCGGCGCGGAACGCGTCGTTCATCCGCTCCACCCAGTCGCTGAAGACCGCGTCGATGCCCATGCGCAGCAACGTCCGCAGCGAGTACTCGTACTGGACGTCCCAGGCCATCGCGAGCCGATCGAAGCGGTGGAAGAGCGTCGTGAGCCCGCCCGTCCAGTCCGTGTGGTGCAGGTTCACCGCGTCGATGCCGGCCTGAGCCAGCACGGCGGCCCGACGCTCGGGCCCCTCCTTCATCCGTGCGAGGCGGGTCGACTCGACCAGCTTCACGTCGGCGTCGACGGGGCGCAGGGCGGTCAGCACCGCGAGGTCCGGATGGTGCAACCAGAGCCGGGGGAGCAGGCTCGGCGCGACGTCGCGCACCGTGCGGATGACGGCCGGGCCCGCCTGTGGGTCCTTCAGGTCGAGTGAGAGGTGGTAGTCCCAGCCGCACTCGTCGAGCAGCTCGGCGAGCGTCGGGATGTGCTCGGGCAGCTGTGTCCTGGTCTGCTCGCCGAGGCGTCGCTTGCGAAAGGCCCCGCCCGTGACGCCGTCGTGGTCGAGGACGGGCACGCCGTCGGAGGTGAGCCACACGTCACCCTCCAGCCCTGTGGCGCCCAGGCGGAGGGCCAACCGGAAGGCCTGCAAGGTGTTGTCGGGAGCGTGGGCGCGCGCCCCGCGGTGGGCGAAGCCGATCGGCGGAACGAGGAGCGACGGCAGCCGCTGTTGCACGGGCGAGATCATGACAGCCCTGGTCAACGAGCCGAGCGTCAGGCGCCCGCAGGTGCGGCCGTGGATGCCCGGCTGGCTCCCTAGACTCGCCGGCGTGTTCAACATCGGTGGCGGCGAGCTGATCGTCATCCTGATCATCGCCCTCATCGTCCTGGGTCCCGACAAGCTGCCGGACGCCGTGCGCCGCGCCGGTCGGCTCTACGGCGAGCTGCGCCGGATGAGCTCGGGCTTCCAGGCCGAGCTGCGAGACGCTCTCGACGAACCGATGCGGGAGGTCCGCTCGACAAGGGACCTGGTCAAGAACACGTTCACGGGTGGCGGGCAGGATGACGCGGCGGACGGAGCGCCCGCTCGGGCCGAGCGGTTGCTCACCGACGACGACGCCGTGGCGAGTGAACCCGAGGTCGGCTTCGACGCC
>CAZTVJ010000497.1:0-3090 GCA_964616935.1 uncultured Acidimicrobiales bacterium
CTTCAGCGACGGCTGCATCCCCAGCTCGCTCGATCGCAGCCTCTGCCCGGAAGGCACGCACATCATGAGCCTGTTCACCCAGTGGGTGCCGGCCGAGTGGGCAGCGGAACCGCACCAAGCGGAGCTGGAGGCCTATGCGGACCGCGTGATCGAGGGCTACGACGAGGTGGCTCCGAACCTCAAGCGCTCCATCCTGCACCGCCAGGTGATCGGTCCCTACGAGATGGAGCACACCTACGGGCTCGTGGGCGGCAACATCTTCCATGGCGAGCTGTCGGTCGACCAGCTGTTCCACAACCGTCCGGCCGCCGGTTACGCGGACTTCCGCTCGCCGATCCGCGGGCTCTACCAGGCCCACTCGGCCACGCACGGCGGCGGCGGGGTGTGCGGCATCCCGGGTTGGCAGGCGGCGCGGGCCGTCCTGGCCGACCGGCGAGCCGCTCGCTGGCGGCGTCCCCTCTCGCGCGCCGGTAGCGGGAAGAATGGTTCGTGATGAGTGCTCGACCTGCTGCTCCGCTCGACCCGGCCGCGCTGGCCGACGTCCTCGCGCCCTTCGGCCACAGCCGCATGCTGCCCCGCGCCGCCTACGTGGACCCCGAGGTCCTGGCTTGGGAGCAGCGCTGGTTCTTCGATGACGGTTGGGTCGGCACCGGCCGCTCGGCGGACCTGCCCGAAGCGGGCGACCAGACCGCGCTGCGGGTGGGGACCACCAGCGTGCTGCTGACCCGGCAGGCCGACGGTGAGCTCACCGCCCACGCCAACATCTGCCGCCACCGCGGCCACGAGCTGCTGGCCTGCGGGGCCACCACCAACCGTGCGGTCATCCAGTGCCCGTACCACGCGTGGACCTACGAGCTCGACGGTCGGCTGCGCCTTGCCCCGCGCTTCGACGGCGCCGCGAACTTCCGGCCAGGTGAGCTGGGCCTGGCCGCGATGCGTGTGCACGAATGGGGTGGCTGGGTGTTCGTGAACGTGTCGGGCACGGCGCCGCCGTTCGAGGAGATGCTCGGGACGCTCGCCGAGGTCGTGGCTCCCTACGAGTGCGAGCGGCTCGTGCCCGCCGCCCGCCACGAGTACGTGCTGGCCGCCAACTGGAAGCTGCCACACGAGAACTACCAGGAGTGCTACCACTGCCCCCTCATCCATCCCGAGCTGTGCCGCGTCAGCCCGCCCCTCTCGGGTGACAACTACGAGGACCGTCGTGGTGCCTGGGTGGGCGGCACGATGGACCTGGCCGACGGCGCGGCCACCATGTCGCTCGACGGCCGGTCGGGCGGCGAGGTGCTCCGCGGCCTGTCGCCGGTCGAGCAGCGCCAGGTCGCCTACATCGCGCTGTTCCCGAGCCTGCTGATCAGCCTGCATCCCGACTACGTCATGACGCACCGCCTCGAACCGCTCTCGACAGGCGAGACGGCCGTCGAGTGCCAGTGGCTGTTCCCGCCCGAGGTCGTCGCTCGGCCGGGCTTCGACCCGTCGTATGCGGTCGACTTCTGGGACATCACCAACCGCCAGGACTGGTCCGCGGTCGAGAGCGTGCAGCGGAACCTGATCTCGCCGTCGTTCGTCCCCGGCGTGCTCGCCGAGCAGGAGGACGGCGTCTACCAGCTGGTGACGATGGTGGCCCAGGGCTATCTCGGCCTGCCCCTCGAACGGCAGTCAGCCATCGCCGCACCGTCCCGGGACGGCGCGTCGTGAACCGCATCGCCGCGCAGCTGGGCGAGGTTGGGCTGCCCGCTCCGATGTCCGAGCTGGTGGCGAAGCGGTGGGACGTCGTGGTCGTCGGCGGAGGTCACAACGGCCTGGCCGCGGCGGCCTACCTGGCTCGAGCGGGTCGGTCGGTGCTTGTCCTCGAACGGCGCGAACGCCTCGGCGGCGCGTGCACGCTCGAGCGCCCCTTCGCCGACCAGCGGTTCGTGGTGTCACCATGCGCCTACGTGGTCGGCCTGCTCGACCAGCTCGTCATCGACGAGCTGCGGCTGGCCGATCGGGGCCTGAAGGTGTTCGTCGCCGACCCCAACCTGTGGGCACCGCTGCCCGACGGCACGGCGTTCGGCCAATGGGCCGACGACGCCCGCACGCAGGCCGACCTCGAGCGCCTCGGCGTGTCGCCGGCGGACATCCAGGGCTACTGGGCGTACGAGGAGGTCTTCGACGACATCCGCAAGCTGATGCGCACCGGAGCGCGGGACACGTGGGTCGGCGCATCGCCCGACCGGGCCGAGCTGGAGGAGCTGCTGGGCCACGACCCCTGGCTGATCGACATCGCCTTCGAGGCGTCCATCAGCGACGTGCTCGACCACTACCTGTCCGACCAGCGCCTGAAGGACGCGCTGTTCGGCCAGGGCGTCATCGGCGCGTACGCCGGGCCGAAGGACTGGGGCACAGCCGCGGTGAAGCTGATGCACTACCAGGGCGACCTGGAGGGCCAGGGACCCGTGTGGGGCTACGTGGAGGGCGGGATGGGCATGGTGAGCTTCGCCATCGCCGATGCCGCCGTCGAAGCCGGCGCGGTGCTTGCCGCCGGCACGCCGGTCGCCGAGATCATCCCGGGCGAGGGGGTCCGGCTGGAGGGCGGTGAGCTCATCCAGGCCGACGTCGTGCTCTGCAACGCCGACCCCAAGCGCGCCCTTGATCTCCTCGTCCCCGAGGCGGTGCCGTCCACCTTCCGGTCCCGCATCGATGCCTGGCAGATCCGCTCGCCGGTGGTGAAGCTGAACGCTGCGCTGCACCGCCTGCCGACGTTCACGGCGGCGGCGGGGGAGCCCTGGCCCTTCCTGTCGATGGTGTCGGTGACCGAGGGCCTGGAGGCGGCCCAGGCCGGCTTCGCGGCCTGTGAGCGCGGCGAGCCGGGCATCGGGTACGGCGAGGTCTACTTCCAGACCGGGTTCGACCCCTCGCCGGCTCCTGAAGGCCATCACCTCATGAGCGTGTTCACGCAGTACGGGCCCTACGCCTTCGCGGACGGCTCGTCGTGGGACGGCCGGCGCGACGGCATCGGGCGCGAGATCCTGGACCTCATCGGCCGGTTCGCTCCCGACATCCACGACTGCGTCGAGTTCGTCGAGGTGCTGGGCCCTCCCGACATCGAGG
>CAZTVJ010000498.1:0-13015 GCA_964616935.1 uncultured Acidimicrobiales bacterium
CTCGGCAAGCGCGACAGTCCCCCGAAGGTGCCTGCGGGGGCAAGCCGGCGCTGAGCGGAGCAGACCTAGGAAGCGGCCTTGTTGGCGGCCTTCATGAGCCGCGATGTGCGACGGGCGGCCTGGTTCTTGTGGATGACCCGCTTCGTTGCGGCCTTGTCGAGGCGTTTCTGCGCAGTCGTGAGCGATTCGGTGGAGTCGTCGCTGCCGATCGCGGACCGAGCCGACTTGATGCGGGTCTTGAGCTCGGACTTCACGCCCTTGTTGCGCAAGCGGCGCTTCTCGTTGGTGAGGTTGCGCTTCTTCTGGCTCTTGATGTTCGCCACGAAACCGGGTGTCCTTTGCGTCGTCGGCCCGCTCCTGTCGGAGGGCCGTGCAAGGGTAACAGGGGAGGCATCACCGACCCAACGCGCGCCTGCTGGGCGGACCAAGGCCCTTGGTAGCGTCCCACGCTGGCATGGACCCCTCCCGCATCCGCAACTTCTCCATCATCGCCCACATCGACCACGGGAAGTCCACGCTGTCGGACCGCGTCCTCGAGATGACCGGCGCCGTCGATCCCCGGGACATGCGCGAGCAGTACCTCGATTCGATGGATCTGGAGCGCGAGCGGGGCATCACCATCAAGGCCCAGAACGTGCGGGTGGCCTGGAAGGGTCACACGCTGCACCTGATCGACACACCGGGTCACGTCGACTTCGGCTACGAGGTCAGCCGCTCGCTCGCCGCGTGCGAGGGAGTCGTCCTGATCGTTGATGCCGCTCAGGGCATCGAAGCCCAGACGCTGGCCAACTGCTACCTGGCGCTGGAGAACGACCTCGAGATCGTCGCCGCCCTCAACAAGATCGACCTGCCGGCGGCCGATCCCGACCTGTACGCCGACGAGATCGAGCGGGTGCTCGGCATCGCGGCCGACGACATCCTGCGCATCTCCGCCAAGACCGGCGAAGGGGTGGCCGAGCTGCTCGACGCCGTCGTGGCGCGGATCCCGCCGCCCACCGGCGACCCGGACGCGCCGCTCCAGGCGCTCATCTTCGACTCCCAGTACGACCAGTACCGGGGGGTCGTCAGCTCGCTGCGGGTGATGAACGGTCGCCTCACGAGCGGCGAGCGGATGCGCTTCCTGCAGACGGGCAAGGTGCACGATGCCGACGAGATCGGCGTCCGGCTGCCGGTACCGACACCGGTGGCCGAGCTGGGCCCGGGTGAGGTCGGCTACCTGATCGCCGGCATCAAGGACGTGGGTGAGGCCCGTTCGGGCGAGACGGTCACGTCGTTCGCCCGCCCGTCCCTCGAGCCGCTCCCCGGCTACCTGGACCCGAAGCCCATGGTGTTCTGCGGTCTCTACCCGGTGGACGGCGACGACTTCGAGAACCTGCGCGAGAGCCTCGATCGCCTGAAGCTCAACGACGCCAGCATCACCTACGTGCCGGAGACGTCCGGGGCGCTCGGCTTCGGGTTCCGGTGTGGCTTCCTCGGCCTGCTGCACATGGAGATCGTGCGCGAGCGCCTGGAGCGAGAGTTCAACCTCTCCCTCATCGCCACGGCGCCGTCGGTGGAGTACCGCGTCCACCGGACCGACGGCACCATCGAGCTCGTCGACAACCCTGCCGACATGCCGCCCGCGCAGGAGATCGACGACATCGAGGAGCCGTACCTCAAGGCCACGGTGCTCACGCCGTCGTCGTACACCGGCACCATCATGGAGCTCTGCCAGCAGCGCCGGGGCGAGATGCACAAGCTCGAGTACCTCTCGCCCGAACGGGTCGAGCTGGTGTACCGCATCCCGCTGGCCGAGGTCGTCATCGACTTCTTCGACCAGCTGAAGAGCCGCACCCAGGGCTACGCCAGCCTCGACTACGAGCCGGCAGGCTACGAACGGTCGGCCCTCGTGCAGGTCGACATCCTGCTCAACGGCGTCGCCGCTGACGCGTTCAGCATGATCGTGCACCGGGACCGGGCGCAGGACTACGGGCGGCGGATGGCCGAGAAGTTGAAGGAGCTGATCCCGCGCCAGATGTTCGACGTGCCCATCCAGGCGGCGATCGGCGGGCGCATCATCGCCCGCGAGACCGTGAAGGCCAAGCGCAAGGACGTGCTGGCCAAGTGCTACGGCGGTGACATCACCCGCAAGCGCAAGCTGCTGGAGAAGCAGAAGGAGGGCAAGAAGAAGATGAAGTCGATCGGGCGGGTCGAGGTGCCTCAGGAGGCCTTCATCGCGGCGCTCCGCCTCGAGGACTGAGCTGTTCGGCCCGACCAGCGAGCCTGATCCTGCGGACGAGGCGGCTCAGGTTTCGGTGGGCGAAACCTGAGCCGCCTGAAGCATCAGGACGCGGCGGTGAGGGCGGCGTGGAGGTCACCGAGGGCGGGGAGCGCGTCGCTGCCGTCGACCGGTGCCGGAGGTAACGGCAGAGGATCAGGGTGAGCGCGGATGGCCGCCGTGAGGGCACCCATGGCGGTGGACCGTTGGTCGAGCTGGTCGAGCTCGTCGAGTCCCGCTGGTGGCCGGCCCTGCACCAGGTCGGCGGCCTCCACCAGCGTTCGGTGGCCGGCAACGAGGGCCGCCTCGGCGAAGGGCCCGTCCTGCCCGGCGACGGCCGTGGCCAGGCTGCGGTAGGCGCCGCCCAGGCGAGCGGTGGTGGGGTCGGCCAGGTCGAGCAGCAGCGGCTGGTCGGGTGCATGGCCATTCGCGGTGTGGGTCGAGGTGACCGCAGCCGCTGGTCGGCGGGCGAGCTTGCGCAGCGGGAGCAGGACACCGACGACGGTGATGGCGCTGGCCAGGACGAGCACGATGAGGGGCAGCTCCGCGGTGAGGGCCCAGACGAGCAGTGCGACGCCGATGAGCAGGACCGCGAGGTCGGCGAAGGTGAGTGGGAGCGGGTTGGTGGGCACCAGCGTGTCCGCGCTGGGCGCGGTGGCGGCCACGGTGTGGGGCCGCAGCGGCGCTCCCGGCTCGGGCGGCACCTCGTAGAGCTTCGGCACGTAGTCGCTCGGCGGCACCCCCCCAGGCTGGCACGACGCGCTCGCGAGGAATCCACGTTGGATTCGTCGCGAGCGGGTTCGGGGTACCTCTCCCGTCGTCCGGGCAACGGATCTGGACGCGAACGACCAGGTCAGTGGACCATGCGGCCCTGGTCCGACCAGTAGCGCGCCCGCAGCGCCTTCTTGTCCGCCTTGCCGACCGGGGTGAGCGGCAGGCTGTCCACCAGCTCGACCGACTTCGGCGTGTAGACCGGCCCCTTCTTGTCGCGTACGAGCGCCACGAGCTCGACGGGGTCGACCGCGAAGCCCGGCTTCAGCACGACCAGCGCGGTCACCGCCTCGCCCCACTTCTCGTCGGGCACACCGATGACCGCAGCAGTGGACACGGCCGGGTGTGCCGTGAGGACGTCCTCGATCTCACGGGGGAACACGTTGAAGCCGCCGGACACGATCATGTCCTTCTTGCGATCGACGATGTAGTAGAGCCCGTCGCCATCCCGCACCGCCATGTCGCCCGTGCGCAGCCAGCCGTCCCGCAGCGTGTCCTCGGTGAGTGCTGGCTGCTTGAAGTAGCCCTGCATCACGGAAGCGCCCTGGACAGAGATCTCGCCGGGCTGGCCGTCGTCCACGGGCTGGCCGTCGTCGTCGAGCACGGCGACCCGCGCGCCGGGCATCGGCAGGCCGCACGAGGTGAGACGGTGGAGGTCGTCGGCGTCGTGCTGGGACCTCCACAGCGACGTCGCGATCCCGGCACACTCCGTCTGGCCGTAGAGCTGCGCGAAGACCGGCCCCATGGTGCTCATGGCTTCGGCCATGCGGGTGGGTGACATCGGCGAGGCGCCGTACATCACGGTCTGGAGGCTGGACAGATCCGTGCTCTCCAGGCTGGGGTGGTCGAGCACCGCGTAGATCATCGTGGGCACGAGCAGGCTGAGCGTGGCCCGCTCCGAGGCGACCGCCGCCAGCCACGCACCGGGATCGAACGACTTCTGGAGGATGACCGTGCCGCCAGCGATCAGGGTCGGGTTGATGAGCATGCCCGCCGCGTGGGAGATGGGTGCGCACGCCAGGTAGCGGATGTCCTTGGGCAGGTCCCAGCCCACCGACACGCTGAGCGCCATCTGCACGATCGCCCGGTCAGGCAGCATGGCTGCCTTGGGCACGCCGGTTGTGCCGCCGGTGTACAGCAGCCAGGCCACGTCATCGGGGCCATGCGGGCCGCGATCGAGCCGGGCCGCCCCGATGGCGTCGGCGAGCGTGGTGATGTCCTCCCCGACCTCGGACGGCCCGAAGGTGAGGACCGTCTCGACGGCGCCGGAACGCTCTTGGATCTGGGCCGCTCGCTCGGCATAGAGCGGGTCGACGAGCAGGAACCGCAGCTCGGCTTCGTCGCAGGCGTACACATGGTCGTCGAGCGACCCGAGGGGGTGGAGCGCGGTGAACCGCCCACCGGCGAGCACCGAGGCGGTCTGGCCGAGGAAGACCTCGGGCCGGTTGGGCGACAGCACGCCGACGCCCTGACCGAGCTTCAGGCCTCGCTGCTGGAGCAGCGCCACCCAGCGACCGAGCAGATCGGTGACCTCGCCGTAGGTGAGCTCTCGGCCGTCTTGGCGGAATGCGACCCTGCCGGGGAAGCGCCGGAGCGCTCCCAGCACCAGGTCGCCGAGCGTCATGTCGTCGTGCAGCCCTGCCATCGAGACCCCCGGACCTCAGCGAACAGCGGCACGGTAGCCCTCTCCCGGTTGGGGTTCGGGTGGCGCCAGGCGGTACGAAGGTCGGATGCCCCGTTCGGTGTTCTGGTTCCGGCGCGACCTCCGGTTGGCCGACAACCCCGCGCTGGCGGCGGCGGCGACCGAGGGCGACGTGGTGCCGCTGTTCGTGCTGGACCCCGTCCTGTGGCAGCGCTCCGGCGCCCCGCGGCGCGCGTTCCTCGCGGACAGCCTGCGGTCGCTCAGCGAGGCCATGGGCGGAGCGCTCGTCGTGCGGGAGGGCGACCCGTCCGAGGTGGTCCCCGCGTTGGCAGCCGAGGTCGACGCGCTGCGTGTACACGCCGCGGAGGACTTTGGCCCCTATGGCCGACGGCGCGACGGCTGTGTCGCCGCCCGGCTCGTCACCGAGGGGCGGCGGCTCGTCCTGACCGGCTCGCCGTACGCCGTGGCGCCTGGTCTGGTGCGCAAAGCTGATGGCGACCCGTATGCGGTGTTCACGCCGTTCTCACGGGCCTGGTTGTCGGCGGGGTGGTCGGCGCCCTCGGTCCCGCCAACCGTGTCGTGGGCCAGTGTGACGAGCGACGCGTGGCCCGAAGCCGAAGCACCCGGCGTCGAGCTGCCGGTCGCTGGCGAGCGAGCGGCCCACGAGCGCCTCGACGAGTTCGTGACCGGTCCGCTCGGGGCCTACAACGCCCGGCGCAACGATCCCGGCATCGACGGCACCAGCCGCCTCTCGCCGTACCTGCGGTGGGGCGCGCTCCATCCCCGCCAGGCCCTGGCGCACCTCGGCCCGTCGAAGGCGCACCAGGTCTTCCGTGCGGAGATCGCCTGGCGCGAGTTCTACGCCGACGTGCTCCACCACCACCCGACGTCGGGCGCCGAGAACCTGAACCGTCGCATGGATGCCATGCCGGTCGACACCGATGCGCCCGCCCGCATGCGCTTCACGGCCTGGACGCAGGGTCGCACCGGCTACCCGATCGTCGACGCCGGCCTGCGCCAGCTGCTCGCCACGGGCTGGATGCACAACCGGGTCAGGATGATCACCGCCAGCTTCCTGGTGAAGGACCTTCACCTGCCCTGGCAATGGGGGGCGCGCCACTTCATGGCCCATTTGGTCGATGGGGATCTGGCCTCCAACAGCCACGGCTGGCAGTGGACGGCGGGCACGGGCACGGACGCGGCGCCCTACTTCCGCATCTTCAACCCGGTGCTGCAGGCGATGAAGTTCGACCCCCAGGGTGCCTATGTGCGCCGCTGGCTGCCCGAGCTGGACGGGGTGGCCGATCGCCACGTTCACGAGCCCTGGACGTCACCGAAAGGACTTCCGTTCGCCTACCCGCCACCAATGGTCGACCACGCGGCCGAGCGGCAGGAGGCGCTGCGGCGCTACCAGCTGGTGACCGGCCGTTGAACGAACGGTGTCCCGGTGGCGGGGCTCGAGCACTGGCACTCGGTATCCTCGAGTGCTAGCGCAAGGAGGCGGAGCGTCACCATGCTCGACGAACGCAAGACCGCCATCCTTCGGGCGGTGGTGCAGGAGTACATCGAAACCGCGCAGCCGGTCGGGTCCGGCCACGTGGCGCGCTCCACGGGCGTGAGCGTGTCGGCCGCGACCGTGCGCAACGAGATGGCCGTGTTGGAGCAGGAGGGCTACCTGCGCCAGCCCCACACCTCGGCCGGCCGCGTGCCGACGGACAAGGGGTACCGCTTCTTCGTCGACCACCTCACCCAGCCCGGGCGGCTCGAGCGGGCCAAGGTCCAGCAGGTGCGGGACTTCTTCGACACCAGCCACGGCGCCATCGAGCAGATGCTGCAGGACACGAGCCGCCTGCTCGCCGGGCTCACCGACTATGCCGCGGTGGTCATCGCCCCCTCGCCGGAGGCCGCGACCGTGCGCTCGGTGCAGGTCGTCGGGCTCTCGGCCAGGGTGGCGATGGTCGTGGCCGTGCTGTCGAACGGTGCCGTCGAGAGCTACCAGGTGGACCTCGACGAGGAGATGAGCGACGGCCGCCTCGCCGCGGCGTCGGCCCACTTGGCCAGCAACGCCAGCGGGTCCACGCTGGCCCACATCGCTCCCCTCGCGCCGACGGGCGACGCCGGGGTGGATCGGGTGTGCGGGACGGCCGTCGAGGCGCTCCAGGCCGCGGCCCGCCACGACGAGGACGCCCTCTTCGTCGGGGGAGCCTCCCGGATGGCTTCGGCATTCGACGCCGTCGACGTCGTGCGCAGGGTTCTGGCGACGCTCGAGCAGCAGTACGTGGTGGTGGCGCTCGTGCGCGACGTGCTCGATCGGGGCCTGTCCGTCGCCATCGGGGCCGAGCACGGGGTCGAGCCGCTCGTGACGTGCTCCATCGTCGTCGCGCCCTATGCCGTCGAAGGGGAGACCGTCGGCACGATCGGCGTCCTCGGGCCGACTCGGATGAACTACCCGCAGGCGTTGGCGGCCGTGGAGGTCGTCAGCGAGCGCCTCGGCGAGCGGTTGAGCGAAGGGTAGGTTCGCGCCGCCATGGCCGATTACTACGCGCTGCTCGGGGTGAGCCCCCAGGCATCGCCCGAGGAGATCAAGCGCGCCTACCGCCAGCGCGCCCGCGAGCTGCATCCCGATGCCAAGCCCGACGATGCCCATGCCGAGGAACGCTTCAAGGAGGTCGCCCGCGCCTACGAGGTGTTGAGCGACCCGGACCAGCGGGCGCGCTACGACCGCTTCGGCGACGCCGGTGTCAGCAGCCCGGCGGGTGGGCAGGATCCGTTCGGCGGCATGGGCGGCCTCGGCGACCTCTTCGAGAGCGTCTTCGGCATGAGCGGCTTCGGCGGCGGAGGACCGGCTGGGCCGCCCCGCGGTCAGGACCTGGAGGCCGTGGTCGATCTCAGCTTCGATCAGGCCGTGTTCGGCACCACCGCACCGGTGACGGTGCGCACCGCGGTGGTCTGCACCACCTGCGCGGGGAGCGGCGCCTCGCCCGGCACCGCGCCAGTCACGTGCTCGGAGTGCAACGGCGCGGGCCAGGTGCGCCGGGTTCGCCAGAGCCTCCTCGGCCAGATGGTGACGAGCGGCCCGTGCCCACGCTGCAGCGGCCTCGGGCAGGTGATCGTGACGCCATGCTCGGCCTGCAGAGGTGACGGCAGGGTGGTCGAGGAGCGCACCTACCAGGTGGACGTGCCCGGTGGCGTGGACTCCGGCTCCACGTTGCGCCTTGCCGGTCGGGGCGCCGTCGGCTCCCGCGGTGGACCGGCCGGCGACCTCTACCTCCACCTCCGGGTGCGCCCGCACGAGCGGTTCGAGCGCGACGGCAACGACCTGGTGGCCGAGGTGCCTGTCGGGCTGGCCCAGGCTGCGCTCGGGGCCCATGTCGACTTCACCACCCTCGACGGCGACGAGCTCGAGCTCACCGTGCCGGCCGGGACGCGCACCGGTCGCGAGCTGCGCTTCCGTGGCAAGGGCGTGCCGATGGTGAGTGGGCGCGGGCGCGGCGACCTTCGCGTCATCCTCTCGGTGGACACGCCGACGAAGCTGTCCGAGGCCGAGACGGACCTGTTGCGCCAGTACGCCGAGGCTCGCGGCGAGGCCGTGGATCCACCGGCCAAGGGCCTGCTCAAGAAGATCAAGTCGGCCTTCACGTGAGCCTCCAGGACGCGGGCGATGCGCACGCGTTCGTGGACGACCTCGATGCGCCCGTCCTGTCGGCGGAGGACCGTCACCACCTCGAGCGCGTGCTGCGACTGCGCCCCGGCCAGCCGGTCACCGTGGCCGATGGTGCCGGCCGCTGGCGCGCGGTGCGGTTCGGCCCCAGCCTCGAGCCTGCGGGAGCGGTGGAGGCGGAGCCCGAACCGACGCCGCCCATCTCCGTCGCGTTCGCGCTGGTGAAGGGTGACCGGCCCGAGCTGGTCGTGCAGAAGCTGACCGAGATCGGTGTCGACGTCATCGTGCCGTTCCTCGCCGCCCGCTCGGTCGTTCAGTGGGACGGCGATCGGGCGGCGCGGCGCCACGAGCGGCTCGTGAAGGTGGCCCGCGAAGCCGCGATGCAATGCCGTCGGGCCCGCTTGCCACGGGTGGAACCGGTGCGGACCTTCGACGAGGTCGCCGCCCGACCCGGGGCCGCCTTGACCACTCTCGGTGGTCAAGTTCCAACGGTGGAACATGCCGTCGCGCTCGTCGGACCGGAGGGTGGCTGGTCGGCCGAGGAGCTCGCACGGCCACTGCCCCGCATAGGTCTAGCGCCCTACGTGCTGCGATCCGAAACCGCGGCAATCGTCGCGGGGGCGTTGCTCGTCGCTGCGCGACGGACGTTGCACCTAGCGTGACATTTGGGTCGGACGGTTCATTGTCACTCAGGGTGGCGATCCGTACGCTCAGCATTCCATGAGCGATCACGACGCACTCCCCGCGGCTTTCAGCCAGCGCGTCGGCGAGCGGCTCCGGGCGATCAGGCGTCAAAAGCGATTGTCCCTCCACGATGTGGAGGCGGCCTCGAACCTCGAGTTCAAGGCCTCGGTGCTGGGAGCCTACGAGCGAGGCGAACGAGCCATCTCCGTGCTGCGACTGCAGCGCCTGGCCCGGATCTACGACGTCCCTGTCGACCAGCTGCTGCCCGATGACGGTGGCCAGCAACGCAGCAGGGCGATCCTCGAAAAGGGTGGCAAGGTCGCGATCGACCTGAGTCGCCTGGCCCGCATGAGCGGCGAGCAGTTCTCCCTGCTGACCCGGTACCTGCGCCTCATCCAGGTGCAGCGCCAGGACTTCAACGGGCGCGTGCTGACGGTCCGCAACGCGGACCTGATGGCCATCGCCTGCTTCCTCGGCATCGAGCTCGACGACGCGGCCAACTCCCTCGACGAGCTCGGCCTGCGCTACCAGACCGCCTGAGGTCGTCCGAGCCGGTCACGTCCGAGCCGGTCACGGTCGAGCCGGTCACGGTTCGCGTCGCCCTGGCGACGCATTCGGTGACTTGGTCGGCGAGGTGAAGGCTCCGCTCGACTGAGGTGCGAGAGGCTGGTGCCGTGGCCTTCGGCTTCGGTGTGTACGTCCACGTCCCGATCTGCGCCAAGCGCTGCGACTACTGCGCCTTCGCGACGTGGACCGATCGCGGCCATCTGGAGCGGGCCTATCTCGCCGCCCTGGTGGCCGAGGTGGAGCGCGCGGTCGCGGAGGGGATGCCCGCCGCAACGAGTGTCTTCTTCGGCGGTGGTACGCCGTCGATGGTGCCGGCGCCGGAGCTGGTGGCCGTGCTCGACGCCATCCCCAAGGCCCCGTGGGCGGAGGTGACCGTCGAGTGCAACCCCGACACGGTGACCAGCGACCTGCTGCGGTGCTACCGCGATCATGGCGTCAGCCGCATCAGCCTGGGGGTGCAGTCCATGGTGGCGCACGTGCTGGCCTCGCTCGGGCGCACCCACGACCCCGCCAACGTGCGCCGGTCCGTCGAGCTGATACGTGAGGTCGGGTTCAGCTCGTTCAACCTCGACCTGATCTACGGGGCCTCGGGGGAGTCGCTCAGCGACTGGGAGCAGACCCTCACCGAGGCGCTGGCGCTCGAGCCGCCGCA
Organism: uncultured Acidimicrobiales bacterium; assembly: GCA_964616935.1. Classification (GTDB taxonomy): domain Bacteria; phylum Actinomycetota; class Acidimicrobiia; order Acidimicrobiales; family Ilumatobacteraceae; genus CAZTVJ01. The sequence goes on from CAZTVJ010000498.1 coordinate 10,235, forward strand.
TGTGAGCGCCTACGGGCTCACGGTCGAAGCGGGCACTCCGCTCGCCCTCGACGCGGCCCGCCACCCGGACGACGACGACCAGGCCGACAAGTACCACCGCGCCGACGAGCTGTTGCTCGGCGGCGGGTTGGCCGCCTACGAGATCTCCAACTGGGCCCGGCCCGGGCACGAGTGCCACCACAACCTCCTCTACTGGGACCAGGGCGACTACCTCGGTTTCGGCTGTGCCGCGCACTCCCATCGCGCCGGGCGCCGCTGGTGGAACGTGCGCACCCCCGAGCGCTACCTCGCGCTGGTGTCGGCCGGGCTGCCGGCCGAAGGCGGCTTCGAGGAGCTGGACGCCGAGACGCAGCGCATGGAGGGCCTCCAGCTTTCGCTGCGCACGGTGGCGGGTGTGCCGGCCGCCGCGCTCGACGAGGCGGAGCTGGACGGGTTGGTGCGCACAGAGGGTGAGCGGATCGTGCTCACCCGGGACGGGCGCCTCCTGGCCAACGAGGTGGCCACCCGCCTGCGGTGATCCGTGGGCGAGCGCCGATCAGGCGAGCACGGGTACCGGCTGCGGCGGGGGAGGACCGACGTAGCGGGCGCTGGGGCGGATGATCTTGCCGTCGGCCGCCTGCTCTAGCACGTTGGCGCACCAGCCGATGACGCGGCTTGATGCGAAGGTCGGGGTGAACATCTCGGGCGGCACGCCGCACGCCTCCATGACGACGCCCGCGTAGAACTCGACGTTCGTCCTGAGGCCCCGACTGGGCTTGAGCTGGGCGAGCAGCTCGACGACGCGCCGCTCCACCAGCTCGGCGCGATCGAACAGGGGGCCGCCCAGCTCGCGCGCAACGTCGCGCAGCAGCAGCGAGCGGGGGTCGTCGGCGCGGTACACGGCATGGCCGAAGCCCATGATCTTGTCCCCGTCCTCGATCATGGGCCGCACGACGCGGTCGATCCGGGCGATGGGATCCGCGTCGTCGAGCAGGTCCGTGCCGATCTCGTCGAGCAGGGCGAGGGCACGGCTGGGCGCACCACCGTGCAGCGGACCGCTGAGCGCACCGACGGCCGCGACGACGCAAGCCCCGACGTCCGCCCCCGTGGAAGCCACGACGCGAGCCGTGAAGGTCGAGGCATTGAAGCCGTGGTCGATGGTCGACACGAGGTACTGCTCGATGGCGCGTGCGTGCTCGCCAGTCGGCCGGACGCCGTGGAGCATCCAGAGGTAGTTCGCCGCCCAGCCCAGCTCAGGGTCGGGATCGACGGGCTGGGCACCCGTGGCCAGCCGGTGCAGCGCGCACAGCAAGGTGGGGGTCACGGCACAGAGGAAGAGGGCATCGGCGCGGCGTTGGCGAGCGTCGATGTCCAGGGTCGGGCGCAAGTGGCGAGCCGACGCCGCCAGCGAGAGCGCGGTCCGCAGGCCTTCCATCGGGCTGCCGGCGCGGGCGATGGCGGGCAGGACCTCGGCCAGCGCGGCCGGGATGGCTCGCAGGCTTGCGACCTCGTCGGCGAACGCGTGGCGCTCCGCGACGCTGGTCGGCAGCGCTCTGTCGATGAGCAGGCGCCACACGTCCTCGAGCGGGCGGGCCACCGCCAGCTCCACGGCCGAGTGCTGGCGATAGTGGTAGAAGCCCTCACTGCCGCGCACGTCGCCCACCTCGGTGTCGGCGACCACCACGCCCTTCAGCCCACGGGGGATCTCGGGCGGGCCGACCTCGGCCACCCGCATCAGATCGCGGAGCGACACGACACCGACCAGGTCACCGTCACGGACGACCGGCATGTGGCGGTAGCCCCGCTCGCGCATGCGGGCGAGTGCCACCTTCGGTTCGACGGTCAGCTCGATGGTGTCGAGCGGTTCGGACATGACCTCGGCCACCTTCAGGTCGCCGAGGTGCTCGGCGGCCGCCACCCGAACGACGTCACGTTCCGTCACGATGCCGATCGGCCGCCGCCCGTCGACCACGACGACCGAGCCGACCCGGTGGTCGTGCATCCGCTGGACGACGTCCTGCAGCGGTTCGTCAGCGAGTGCGCTGACGGCCGGCGAGCTCATCAAGGTCTCGATCATCATGACACCGAGCCTGAGCGCAGCCCGACCGGGCGTCAACGTTGATTATGATCAACCCATGGCAACATTGACGGCAACCCAGACCGCTCGCAGGCTCGGTGTGAAGGTCGAGACCGTCTACGCGTACGTGAGCCGTGGGGTGCTGAGCAGCACTCGCTCCGCTGACGGCCGTGCCAGCCGGTTCGACGCCGACGAGGTGGAGAGGCTGGCCCGTCGGGGTCGTCCTCGCCGGGCCAGCCGTCGGCTCACGTTCGAAGTCGAGATCGACACCCACCTGACCGAGATCGACGGCCATCACCTGCGCTTCCGCGGCCGAGATGCCGTCGAGCTGGCCAGGACCACCACGTTCGAGGAGGTCGCCGATCTGCTCTGGACGGGCAGCATGCCGGCGCGGTTCGAGCCGTGGGCCGGCGTGGCGCTGCAGCTCCCCGGCGCCAGAGACCGGGCCGACAGCGACAAAGCTGACCGCATCCGCCTCGCCGTCGCCGTCGCCGCGCTGGCGGACCCTTCTCGCGCCGATCTGCGGCCGGAGGCCGTGGCCGCCTGTGGACGCTCCTTGATCGCCACGGTGGTCGAATCGTTCGAGCCCGTCGGGGACGGCCGAACCCCGCGCCTGGTGTTGCCCGGCAGGACGCCCCTGCGCGCCACCGTTGCGGGGCGGCTGTGGGCGCGCCTCGTGCCCAGCCGGGCCCGCCCCGAGCTGCTCGCCGCGCTGAACGCTGCGC
>CAZTVJ010000499.1:0-8729 GCA_964616935.1 uncultured Acidimicrobiales bacterium
CCGACGTGACGAGCGAAGAAGTCGCCCCGGTCGACGACGGTGAGGGCGGGTCGGCGCCAGTTGACCACGAGTCGCCGGCCGCAGCCCTCGACGGGGCAGACGTAGAGGGCCTCGCTGTCCGTGCTCGTCTCGTTCACCATGACGTGAGCAGCTTCCACACGCGCGACGCTACCCATCTGGGAGCACGCGTGAGGTCGACCCACGGCCAACGGGTCACCGCACGTCGTTGCGCAGCACGCCAAGCGCGCCAGCGCCGCGTGGGTCCGAGGCCACCAGATCTGGCTCGGCGGGCGTCACCTGGCGTGGTCCGACCCGACCGACCGCTCTAGGAGGCCTGGAGGAGGAGCTTGCCCTCGTTGCCGCCCCTGAGCAGCGTGTCGAGCGCAGCGGGGAAGTTCTCGATGCCGTGCAGGATCTGCTCGTGCACCGTCAAACCAGCCCTTCGGCCATCCAGCCGGCGAGCGCTGCCTCGGCCTCGCCGAAGCGGGCGGCGAAGTGGGTGACGGCGAACCCCTCCATGCGGGCGTGGCGCTCGGCGAGCTTCAGGTGGTTGCTGGGGCCAGCAACGTGGTCCATCTGCTCGTACTGGGAGATCGCGCCGCAGATGACCACGCGACCGCGCTCGCGGATCTGGAACAGCACGGCGTCGAGGATCGCTCCGCCGACGTTGTCGAAGAAGACGTCCACGCCCTCGGGGGCCAGCTCGCGCAAGCGCGCCGGCACGTCGTCGTTCTTGTAGTCGATGGCGGCGTCGTAACCGAGCTCGTCGACGAGGAACGCCGTCTTGCGAGGCCCGCCGGCAATGCCGATGACCCGCCCTGCTCCGACGATGCGGGCGAGCTGGCCGGCCATCGAACCCACCGCGCCCGCCGCGCCCGAGACGACAACGACGTCACCGGCCGCCCACCTCGACGATGCCGAAGTAAGCGGTGAGCCCAGTGGTCAGGCCGAGCCCACCGAGGTAGGCCGTGACGGGCACCGTGCCGACGTCGGGCTTGCGCAGGAACGCGGCGGGCAAGCGGGCATGGGTCTAGGCCCCGAGCGGGCCGAACACGTGGTCGCCGGGCTGGATCGACTCGTCCGCTGAGTCGACCACGGTGCCCACGCCGAGCGCCGTGACGAGGCCACCGAGGGGCACCGACTGGTGGTAGCTGCCGTCGTCGAGGATGGTGCGGATGAAGGCATCGATCGACAGCGTGTCGACCGCCACGATCACCTCGCCCGGCTCGGGTCCGCTCACCTCGCCGATCTCCATCGTCAGATCCGTGGTCCGGAACACGCCGGCAGGCCGGCTCTCCAGAGCCGACCGTCCGTCTCGGGTCCTTCGTCCCTCCTTGGCAAGGGTCGTGAGCCCTCGCTCCGGCCTCAGGCAGACAGCGCCGCACAGATGTCGGTCGTCTTCCCGCCGGCCTGTCGCACCGTGAAGACACCGTTGGTGTCGACCGTGAACACGACACGACCGACGTACAGCGTCGTCGATGGACCAGCCGGAACGTCGGTCGGGAAGAGGATGAGCACGTTGTGCCCGGTGAGCGTCACCGTTGAGGACCCATCGGGGTTGATCGTGGTGTGGTTCACCGACCCGTTCGCCTTCAACGACAAGGTGGCGCCGGTGGAGACGTTCCTGAACAGCAGTGCTGAACCCTGGCCGGCCGAGAGCGTGCGCACGACGTTGCCGTTCTTGTCCCTGAACTCCTTGAAGACCTGAGGGCCGCCGCGGATCTCGACCTGAAGGCCGAAGTCACAGGCAAGTCCAGCGGGCAGATCGAACACGCTATCCGGTGGGCCGGCTGCGGAGGACGGGCTCGCAAACCCACCCACAGCGGTCAGCATCACGATGGCGGCGCCGATGACGCGCGCACGCAGACATGTTGTCATGGCACTGCTCCTTCTTCTCGTCCGCCTGATCATCCACCCGCTGACGAGTGGCAACAGCCATCGATACGAAGCATCTGCGTACCGTGGCCACCCGCGATTGCCAAGAATCAGCGGAAACTACGCCGAGCCTGTTGTGCCTAGGGCGCAAGCCTCCTGGGGCATTCGTACGCCCGATCTCCACTGGTGTCAACGAAGCATGCGACACGGCCCCGGGACGTTCGGACCTAGCGGCACGGGCCTCGTCGGCGGACCATCGAGCCAGACGAACCAGGAGCGCGTGATGGGTCCGAGGTTGCGGCTGGGGCGGATCGGTGGTGTCGCTGTCGATGCCAGCTGGACCGTCCTGGTCATCGTGTGGCTCCTCGCCTGGAGCCTGGCGGCGTACACCCTGCCCGAAGCGGCCCCCGGGTTCGGCCAGGGCGTCTACTGGACAGTCGGGTTCGTGGCCGCGCTCGGTCTGGTCGCGTCGATCCTCGCTCACGAGTTGAGCCACGCCGTGGTCGCCAACCACCACGGCGTGCGTGTCGAGGAGATCACGCTGTGGATGTTCGGCGGCCTCGCTCGCCTCAGCAGCCAGGCCAGGGATGCGGGGACCGAGCTGCGCATCGCATTGGCCGGGCCGGCGATGAGCGTGGCCATCGGCGTCGGCAGCTTGGCGCTCGCGGCACTGAGCGCCGGGGTCGGCGGCCCGGAGCTGCTCACCGCCTCGCTTGGTTGGCTGGGCATGCTGAACGTCGTGCTGGCGGTGTTCAACCTGCTCCCGGGTGCACCGCTCGATGGTGGGCGGGTGCTCGCGGCGGTGCTGTGGCAGCGCTCCGGTGACGAACGCCTGGCCCGCAAGCGCGCCGCTCATGCGGGGCAGCTCCTCGGTCAGGTGCTGATCGGTCTCGGTGTCGTCCAGTTCGTGCTCGGTGCCGGCGTCGGCGGCTTGTGGCTGGTCCTCATCGGCTGGTTCCTCACGACCGCCGCGCACGCCGAGGAGACACAGGTCGACCTGGTCTCGACCTTCGAGGACGTCCGCGTCGCGGATGTCATGACGAAGGACGTGCGCACCGTCGATGGCGAGCTCACCGTCGCGGACTTCGTGCACCACGACGCCATCACCGCCCACGTCTCGTCGTTTCCCGTGGTGGATCGCCGCGGCCAGCTCCTTGGCCTCGTGACGCTCAGGCGGCTGCGCCAGCTGCCGCGGGAGGCATGGGCGACGACCACGGTCGGCTCGGTCGCCGTCGGGCTCGAGCAGCTGGCTGTGGCCCGACCGGACGAGCTGCTCGTCGATGTGCTGCCACGAGCCGGCGCTGGTGACGGTCGTGTGCTCGTCGTCGAGGGCGAGCGGCTGGTCGGCATCGTCACGCCGACGGACGTGACGACCGCGCTCGAGCGGCTGTCCCTGACCCGCCCGGACGCGCGGCGTTGAGCGGGTACCTCGCCCACCACCCCGGGCGGGGACGAGACGTAGGTCCCTAGCGCCAGGGCGGCCGCTGGTACGAGGGTGATGGCGTGGAGTCAACCAAGCTGCAGCAGCCCATCGTGCTCACGCCCGAGGACATCGCCGCGCTTCCCGTGTCGGCACTCGGGAGCCTCTCGGGCGTCACCCACCGTGTCCTGTGGAACAACGCGACCTCGACGGCCGGCGTGCTCACGGTCGAAGCGGGTCATCGGCTCGGCGCCCATGCCCACCGGGTGAACCACCATCACCTCTGGGTCCTGGATGGGAAGTCGACGATCCTCGGTACCGAGCTCGGGCCGGGGTCGTACGTGCACATCCCGAGCGGGGTCGAGCACGACATCGACGCCTCCTCGACGCAGGGGTGCACGGTCTTCTACCTGTACGTGCAGCCCGCCGGCTGACGCCGCTGGTGCCACCGGTCCGCGAGGCCCTGACCTCGACCCCGAGGACGGTCGAGCCGAAGATGAGGTCGGGAGGAGGTCCACCATGAACCAGCACCCGGCCAAGGTGTTCCGGAACCGCGTCGAGGCGGGCCGGTGCCTGGCGGCACGACTTCGCCACCTGCGCGGTGGCAACGTCGTCGTCGTCGGCCTGCCGCGGGGCGGGGTCCCGGTGGCGGCCGAGGTGGCCCGGGCGCTCGGTGCGACCCTGGACGTGATCGTCGTCCGCAAGCTGGGTGTCCCGTTCCAGCCAGAACTGGGCATGGGGGCGATCGGTGAGGACGGCGTGCGAGTCGTCAACGACGAGATCGTGCGCCTCGCTCGGGTCACCTACGACGAGCTGGCGGCCGTCGAGACCCGCGAGCGGGCCGAGCTCGAGCGCCGAGCCCGCCGCTTCCGGTCCGGACGCGATCGGGTCCCGCTGGCGGGGCGCGTCGTCGTGGTCGTCGATGACGGCATCGCCACCGGGTCGACCGCCCGGGCCGCCTGCGAGGTGGCCCGCGCCGAGGGCGCGTCCCGGGTCGTGCTGGCGGTACCCGTCGCACCGATCGATTGGACCGAACGGCTCGCGGCAGCTGCGGACGAGCTCGTGTGCGTCGAGACCCCGGAGCCCTTCCGAGCGGTCGGCCAGTTCTACGCCGACTTCACCCAGACGACCGATGCCGAGGTGATCGCCTGCCTGAACGAGGCGGCCCGTTCTGTCCGGGCCGCCCCCTCGACGGCACCGCGGGATGACCCGCCGGTCCGTGACGAAGAGGTGGCCGTGCAGGCCGGAGCGGTCCCGCTGGCCGGCCATCTCACCGTGCCCGAGGCCGCGAGCGGCGTCGTGCTCTTCGCCCATGGCAGCGGCAGCAGCCGGCAGAGCCCCCGGAACCGCTACGTCGCGTCGGTCCTCAACGCGGCCGGCCTGGCCACGCTGCTGTTCGATCTGCTGACACCGCAAGAGGAGCTCGACCGAGCCAACGTCTTCGACATCAGGCTGCTGGCCAGACGCCTCATCGACGTCACGACGTGGCTGCGCGCCGAGCCCGCGACAGCCGGCCTGCCGGTGGGCTACTTCGGCGCCAGCACGGGGGCCGCCGCTGCGCTGTGGGCCGCCGCGGCGCCAGGCAATGACGTCGCCGCCGTGGTGTCCCGCGGCGGACGCCCGGACCTGGCAGGTCCCCGTCTGCCCGAGGTCATGGCGCCGACCCTGCTCATCGTGGGTGGCCATGACGAGGCGGTCCTCGCGCTCAACCGCGACGCGCAGGCACAGCTCCAGTGCGAGAACCAGCTGGCGATCGTGCCAGGTGCCACGCACCTGTTCGAGGAACCGGGGACCCTGCGCGCGGCCGCCGAGCTCGCGCGCGACTGGTTCGCCGGCCACCTCGTCCGCGAGCCGGCCCCGTGAGGATCGGGCGCTCCTGACCCAATACCCCCGCCGAACGGTCCAACGACGAGCAGTGACGGGCGCGACTGGGGTCGAGAGTGCTCCTCATAGAGTGACCGGGTGCCCCCAGCCAGTCTGAACGTCTCGTCCCGTCCTTGTCGGCGCCGTCGGGCGGGCCGGCCGTACGGCGGAGGCTGCCAGCGTGGCTGAGGGCACGGCGTCCCGGGTGCGGCCGGGCGAGGGGGACACGATCGAGGCGAAGCCGGTCCGATGCTGAAGAAGCTGCTCCAGGAATACCTGCGCCCGTACCATCGCCCGCTCCTGGCCGTGGTCGGGCTCACGTTCATCCAGACCATGGCCACGCTGCTGCTTCCGGCGCTGAACGCCAACATCATCGACAAGGGGATCGCCACCGGCGACACGGCCTACATCTGGCGGGTCGGTGCGGTGATGCTGATCATCCCGCTCATCCAGGTCGTGTTCGCGATCGGCGCGGTGTACTACGGCGCCGGCGTGGCCATGGCCTTCGGCCGCGACGTCCGCAGGGCAATGTTCCACCGCGTCACCGGCTAGTCGACCCAGGACGTCGGCCACTTCGGCGCCCCGTCACTCATCACCCGCATCACCAACGACGTCACCCAGGTGCAGATGCTGGTCCTGATGGGGTGCACGATGCTCGTGGCTGCGCCCATCACCATCGTCGGCGGCGTCATCATGGCCGTGCGGGAGGACGGAGCACTGTCCCTCCTGCTGCTGGTGAGCGTCCCGGTGCTCATCATCTGCGTCGGCCTCGTGATGGTCCGGATGATCCCGCAGTTCCAGGTGATGCAGGTCCGGATCGACCGGATCAACCAGGTGCTCCGAGAGCAGATCACGGGCATGCGGGTCGTGCGTGCCTTCGTCCGCGAGCCTCACGAGGTCCAGCGCTTCGGTCAGCCGCCAGCTCGCGACGAAGCAGCGCCCGGTGGCCTACGCCACGGTCGACGCCGATCTCGATCGCCCCTTCCTCGGGGCCGGCGCCGCGGGCGCGGACCGCTCGTTGCGCCTGTCGCGGTCGCTCGACGGATCGTGGGAGGTCAACGGCGGGAGCCTGCACGGGCTGACGCCTCCGGTCGGCGGCCGAGCGGCTCGCCTCGCCGTCATCGAGATCGGTCACGACGAGCTGTTGGGCGAGGTGGACGTGGTCCAGGTCGGGCCCACCCGCTCGGTCGTGACGCCCATCGGCGGCCTCCAGCTCGACAGCTCGAGGCTGTACCGGGCCTCCATCGCGTCGCTGCCCCTGCCGCCCCTCGTCGTGGACCTCGCGGGTGACGCGCCGGCCGCGGCCGCCGATGCCGTCGGCCGATCGTCACTGCTGGGTGTCGAGCCGCGCGACGGCGCCACGAGGGTGGTCGTGGGCGTCGATGGCGGCCACTTCGTGATCCAGGAGCCCGACGGCACCACCATCTGGGCCGACGCCGGCACGCTCGACGCGGCTGGTGCCGCGAAGCTCGTCGGTCTCCTGGAGCACCTGGCCCGCTGGCACCAGGTCCTCGCCCTGGCGAACCCCGGCTCGTCCCTGGCGTCGCAGGTCGCGCTGGAGTGGGTCGCGGTCGCCCCGGGGGACACGACCCTCGACCTGAACCGCCCGGCCAGCCCACCGCCGGCACGCGACGGTGGCGTCACCGTGGACAGCTCGAGAGGTGCCGACGGCACGCTGCAGGCGGGCGCATGGTTCCTGCGCGTCGCCAACCGGTCCGATCCCCCCCAGAACCTCCACCTGCGGCTGCTGGTCCTCGCGGACGACTACAGCGTCGACCCCACGACCCTGTGGGACGAGAACGACCCCTTGGTGGCCGGGGGCCTCCAGGGGGCGTACGGCGGCAAGCCGGTGCCGATCTACCCCTCGGGGAGCGCCGAGCCGGGGGCCGTGGTCACCAACTACCTGAAGCTGGTGGTGTCCGTCGACGAGCTCGACGACGTCTCGTCGCTGCGCCTGCCGGCACTGGGGACCGCGACCGGGGCCGAGCGGGGCATGGGCGTCCCCGTCGAGATCGAAGCACCGACCGGCCCCGATTGGGCCACGCAGACGATCCCGGTGTTCATCCGGGTGCCGAACGGCCCCCCGACTCCGTGATCCCACCCGGACAACGAAAGGTGACCACAAGATGAGCGATGAGACGACGGGCCCCGAGCTGGTCCAGCAGGTCGATGCCGAGCTGGACGACCCAGGTGGCGTCCCCTTCGACGACGAGCTGGACGACGAGCCCGACGACGCCGAGGACGGCCGGGGCGGCACCTACGACTCGCCGCAGGTGCTGCAGAGCAACGGCATCACCTACCCGAGCCTCCCCCCGCCGGGGATGCTCGCGCTGAAGGCCTACGTGATCGCCCGGTGGGGTGGAGCCGATCTCGGCATCCTCGCCAAGCCGCCCCGGCTGCGAACGGCTGAAACCCGCGAGCTCGTCCTGGCCTGGTAGGAGCCTCAGTCGACGGGGGGCTTCTCCAGCTGGGCGAATGCCTCGGTCGCCTCCCGGCTGCCGGCCACGAGCAGCACGTCGCCGGCGTGGATCGTCGTGTCGGGCGCGGCATGGGCGAAGCCGCCACCAACGGCCTTGACACAGACCACGCTCACGTCGAACCGGCTGCGCAGCTCGCTCTCGACGAGCGACCGTCCCACCACCACGCGGGGCGCCGAGACCTCGACCAGCGCGAAGCCGTCGTCGAGGGCGAGGTACTCGAGCACCGCGCCGCTGAGCAGGTGGGCCACCCGTCGTCCCATGTCGCGCTCGGGCTGGACCACGTGGTGGGCGCCCACCCGTTCGAGGATCCGGGCGTGCGGCTCGCTCGCCGCCTTGGCCCAGATGTCGGGCAACCCGAGATCGACGAGCGCCGCCACGGCGAGCACGCTGCCCTCGACCTGGTCGCCGATGGCCACGACGGCGTGCTGGAACTCGCTCGCGCCGAGCTGGCGCAGCGCCTCGACGTCGGTGCCGTCGGCGACCAGCGTCTGGGTGACCAGGCTGGCCCACCGCTGCACAAGCTCGGAGTCCTCGTCGATCCCGAGCACGTCGTAGCCGAGCTCGACGAGCGCGCCGGCCAGCGAGGTGCCGAAGCGGCCGAGGCCGATGACCAGCACATCGGACCGGGTGTTCCGATCGTGGCGAAGTGACTGGCTGAGGCGGGCGACGAGCCCGCGACGATCATCCGACAAGGGGTCGTTCCTCCGGAAGCTGGTAGAGGCGGTCGTGCGTGCGCAGGACGAACGCGGCCGCGAGGGTGACAGGACCGACGCGGCCGAAGAACATGAGGGCGGCCAGCACCAGCTTGGAGGGGTCGTCGAGCAGGGGTGTGATCCCGGTCGACAGCCCGACAGTACCGAAGGCGCTGAGCACCTCGAAGAGCACGCGATCGAGGGTGAAGGCAGGTTGACGGGCGAGCAGGAAGGTGGTCACGGCACCTACGACGGCCAACGCGATGAGGGTGACGGCGAGCGCCTGGCGGACGACCACATCGGGCAGCATCCTGTCCCGCCACGTGACGTCTCGCTCACCTCGGACCTCGGCGACGCTGACCAGGACCAGCACGGCCAGGGTGGTCACTTTGATGCCGC
>CAZTVJ010000500.1:0-9127 GCA_964616935.1 uncultured Acidimicrobiales bacterium
GAGCGCTCGCAGGACGGTCGGCGCCACGTCGGTCAGCGTGACGTAGCCGTCACGACGCGTCGTGGGGCTGCGAGCACGGCCGGGCTGGACACCAGGTCCGGCCAGCGCGAAGACCGTGAGCTCGGCCCGATCCTGGGGCGCCACTGGGGCCACGACCAACACGACGTCCCGGGCCGGATCGACCTGCGCGAGCAGCTCGGCCAGGATCCCATCGGAGCGCTGCAACGCCTCAGCCAGGTCCGCCGGGTTCCCGGCCCGGTCGGCCCGGTCCAGGTCGCTCATCTCCACGAGCACGGCGGCACCACGGCCCCATGAGTCCTCGAACGCGGCGAGCATGGCGGCGTCGTCCTGCCGGCGATCACCCGGTGCGCCCGCGTCGACGACGGCCAAGTTCGCACCGACCGATCCGCCGGCCCGGCCTGCGGCGTCCATCATGGCCAGTGCGGCCTCGCGATGTGGCACCACGCCCTTTGGCACAACGCCCTGCGGGCCGCTGATGTCGGCGTTGGCGATGACCGCCGAGGTCCGTCCTGCCTCGCGGAGCGCCTCACCGAGCGCGCCGGGCTCCGCGCCGAAGCTCGGCCATCGTTGCTCCTGCGGGACCGGGTCGACCACCACCCCTCCCACGGGCGACGACGCCACCGTGACGTTGGCCAGGTCGACCGAGGCTCGGTTGCCAGCGCCGAGCGTCAGGTACCCGTCCTCGGCATCGGTCGTGTCCTGCACCGTTTGGACGCTCATGGACGCCACGGCACCGCGACGGAGCAGCTCCATGAGCACCGGGGGCTGCACCGCCTCGACGAGCTCCCAGGTGAGGCGCGGGTACGAGACGACCAGCACCCGGTCGGCCGAGGCGGGCGGGTCCGCCGTGGCCGCCCGCCCGGCTCCGGCTGCCGCGGTGAACGACGTGGTCATGACCACCACCACCATCGTCAGGCCGGCGGCGACGAGGCGGACCAGGAGGCGCTTCACGAGGGGGCGAGCGTCGAGCGGTAGACCGCCTCGACGGCGTCGAGGAGCAGGTCCGGGTCGAGCACTTCGGCCACCCGCTGGCGGCCCGCGAACCCCAGGCGCTCGGCCTCCTCAGGATCACGGAGCAGCAAGGTGATCGCGGCCGCCAGGGCATCGGGATCCCCGACCGGCACGAGGCAGCCCGTCAGCCCGTCGATCACGAGGTCCGGCACGAACCCCACGGGCGTCGCCACGACCGGGCGCCCGAGTGCCATGGCCTCGGCCACGACCAGCGGACCCGACTCCCAATGGGACGGGACGACGACGACGTCGGCCGCCGCGAGCTCGTCAGCGGTGTTGGCACTCGGCCCGACGAGCCGCATGACATCGCCGAGGCCCGATCGATCGATCGACCGTCGCAGCTCCTGCTCGGCCGGCCCCTCCCCGACGACCACGACGGCGAGTCGTGGCCACGACGGGCGCAGCGCGGCAATCGCAGCAACCAGGTCGAGCCATCCCTTCTGGGCATGCAGTCGGCCGACGCCGACGACCAGGGGGACACCATCGACGGCGCCGAGAGCCACCCGAACCTCGCTGCGAGGTCGGTCGGGTTCGACCGCTGGGCCGACGGGAGGAACGACGTGGAGACGGCCGGGCGCCACGTGGCCGCGCAGCTGGTCACCCAGAGACGTCGAGGTCGCGATCACGGTGTCGGCTCGGTGCGGCAGACGGCGCTCGATCAGGCGCAGGAGAGGTTCGGCTCGCCCACCCTGCCCAGGCAGCACGGTGTTGTGCACGGTCAGCACGAGCGGTTCACGACGGCGCCGCGTCGCCACCCAACCCGCCTTCAGGCCATGCGCGTGCACGAGGTCGTAGCCCACCGCCGCGGCCCGTAGGCCACGCCAGGCATCCCACGCCCCGACCGGCGACCAACCGCCCGGCACGGGCACGACCGCATCGAGGCCGCCGAGGCCGTCCAGCACACCGGCCGGACCGGCAACGCCGACCTCCCAACCGCGGGCGACGAGCCCCGCCCGCAGCGCCGCGACGTGGCGACGGATCCCGCCCGTCGACGGTCCGAGCACCTGGAGCACCCGCCCCTCAACCACCGGCGGCCGGATCCAGACGTACGAGCTCGCGCGCCGAGCGACCGCACAGGCGAACGACGCACAGGTAGACGCCTCCACCCACCACCGCCGCCGCCGCCGCCACCAACAGCGAGCCGACGCGTCCCGAGACCGGCACGAGCGCCACCACGGCGGCCATGGCCACCCCGGCGACCGTCGCCGCCCCGACCAGGGCGACGAAGGTGCTGCCCACCTTCAGGTGCAGGCCGGCGAGCCGGCGATCGAACCGCCACCACAACGCCGCGGCGGCCACGAGGTAGGCCACGCTGTGGATGCCAGCAAGGACCGTGACCCGCGCACCGCCGTCCAACGGGCCCGCCAGCGCCACCATGGCCATCGCGCCGACGCCGAGCACGGCGAGCGTGGTGAGCGACGGGGTGCGCGCGTCGCCCCGAGCGTAGGAAGCCCGCGTCAGCACGAGCAGCACGCCGTAACCGACGAGGCCGGGGGCGAGCGCCATCAGCGCGTGCACGAGCGTGCCCGAGCCGGCCGCGGTGGCCTGGCCGAAGGCCGCCACCCGTACGAGCGGCCACGCCAGCGCGGTGAGCGCGGCCGACGCGAACAGCAGCAGCGTTGCGACCGCCACCAGGGCTCGGCCCGTCACGGCCGCGAAGCGCTCGGGCGCGCCGGCGAGGCGGCTCAGCGTCGGGAACACCGCCGTGGCGACCGGCAGGGCCACCAGCGCAAAGGGCAGGAGGAAGAACGTCAATGCGAACTGGAAGGCCACCACACCACCCTCGGTCGCATTGGCCATCACCAGCACCACGACGAGGAGCAGCTGCGTGGCGACGACCTGGCCGACCGCCCAACCGCCGTGACGGCCCAATCGCCGCACCTCCGGGTCGCGGGGCCGCCATCGCGGGCGCAGGCGAGTGCCATGGCGAGCCAGGGCGATCACCGGTACCGCCGTCAGGGCCACCACCCCGAGGGTCGTCCCCCCGGCCAGTACGCCGATCTCGACGGGGGTGAGCGCCTCCGCCGGCCACGCGGCCGGGTCCCGGTAGAGCCACCAGAAGACGCCGTAGGCGACGATCACCACCAGGTTGCTGGCCATCGGCGCGATCGCCGGTGCGTTGAAGCGGTGGTGCGCGTGCAGCAACGCGGTGGACACGAGCCCGACGCCGTAGAGCACGACCTGCGGAAGGAACACGAGCAGGAACACCGTGCCGAGCTGGATCTGGGCGGCGCGAACTGCCGGATCGTCTACGCCCGAGGCGAGGAGGCGCATGATGAACGGGCTCGCCACCATGCCCACGAGCGCCACCGCGCCGAGGCCGAGCATGACGGCGCCGAGCACCCCTCCCGCCACCGCCTCCGCTCGTTCCCGCCCGTCTCGGTCGAGCACACCGACGATGGTCGGCACGAGCACCGCATGCAGCGCGCCAGCGGCGAACAGCTCGACGACGATGTTGGGCACCGTGTTGGTGACCTGGTAGGTGTTGCCCAGGAAGGTGGTGCCGAGGACGGCCGTCACCACGAGCACACGGGCAAAGCCAGTGGCCCGCGATGCCGCCGTGAGCCCGGAGAGGCCGGCCACCGCCCGTCCGATCGGGGCCGGCGGCGCCGGATCCCTCGGTCGAGCGGCCGCGCTCACGACGAGGCCACGGCGGGCAACAGGCGCTCGGCGCCTTGGCCGACGCCGTAGTGCCCCACCTTGCCGCGCTGAAGGTCGGCCAGCGCGAGCACGGTCGCCGCCCAACCGGCGAAGCCCTCGGCGTCGTCCACCGTGCTCATGCGGTCGCGGAGCCGCCGGTCGCCCCGCACGACCCCGACGAAGGAGCCACGTGGCAACGTCGGGTCGGTCGCACCGGCTTCGACGGCCACGAGCATGGGGTCGACGTCCTGGCCGAGACGGTCGAGCAGGGGGAGCATCAGCGCGTCATCCTCCAGCTTGGCGCCCTCTCCCCCGGCGACGACCAGCCGCATGCCGACGAGATCGGCCGGGTCGGTGGCGGAAAGGCCCCCGTCGAGGTCGACGAACCGGGCCTGGCGCAGCTCGTCGAGCAACGTCAGCAGCCGTGCCGCGGCAGCGGCTGCGGTCTGGTCGCTCACAGGGCGCGTCGTCGACGAGCCCTCGAGCACCGCGGCCGGTGCACCGGCCACGGTCAGGAGGTCTCCCAGGCGTTGGGCGAGCTCGGCCTGCAGCGCCGCCGGGCTCTGGGTGGTCACCCCGAGCAGCTCGGCCAGGTCGCGCACCGCGTCCCCGTCGGTGAGTGCGAGCCGCTCGGTGAACCAGGCTGTGCCGGCCGTGGACGCGCCGGCCGTCGTCAAGGTCGAGCGCAGGGAGCCGATGGCGCCCTCGTCGATGCCATCGACACCGAGGACGAGGACGGTCGTGCCGTCCAACCGATCCGCCAGCAGCGGTGCCGGGCCCTGGTCGGACAGTGCCTTCTCCCGGCTGCGGAGCTGCTCGACATCGTTGCTGAGATCACGGTTCTTGCTCTCGAGGTCCTGCAGCGTCTGCTCGACCCGGTCCAGGTTGTCCTCCAGGTTGTTGACGAGGGACTGCTGGATCACGGTCGAGCCGGCCACGATCCCGACGGCGAGCGCGAGGAACACGGCCACCAGCGTGATGATGTGGTAGCGGATGTTGATCATTGGCCCACTGCCGACTGCAGGAGCAACCAGAGGCTCTTCAGCCAGAGCTGCACCGGGCGGCTGAGCACCAGGACCGCGCCGAGGGCCACCACCATCGCCACGACGAGCAGCGTGACGTCGGCGGTGCGGATGGTCGGCCGGTACAGGCGGCTGACACCCTTGGCGTCGACGAGGACCCGGCCGACCCGCAGGCGCACCAGGAACGTGGACGCCATGCCGCCCCGCCCCTTGTCCAAGAAGTCCTCGAGCGAGGTGTGGGTGCCGACGGCGACGATGAGCTCGGCACCTTTTTCGAAGGCGAGGAGCATCGCGATGTCCTCACTCGTGCCCGGTGCCTCGAACACCACGTAGTCCAAACCGAGCTGGTCGAGTCGAGCGGCGCCGGGCGCCTCGCCACCCGGGTAGGCGTGCACGACGAGCTCCGCGCCGCAGCGCAGCGCGTGCTCGCTCACGGAATCGAAGTCGCCGATGATGAGGTCGGGCTTGACGCCGATCTCCAGCAGCGCGTCGGCGCCGCCGTCGACGCCGATCAGCACGGGCTTCACCTCACGGAGGTAGCCCGAGCGCTTCAGGGCGGCGAGGTCGTCTCGATGGTCGGGGCCGCGGGCAACGACGAGGACCTGGCGCTCGGCCAGCACTGACCGAACGTCGGGGACGTCCGGCGAGTCCGTGGCCAGGTGGCCTTCGCCCTTCAGGTGCTCGAGGGTGTTGGTGGCGAACCGTTCGAGTGCAGCACCGAGCGAGCGGCGAGCAATCTGCAGCTCCAGCTCCAGCTCCTCGAGGGACGGGCGGTGGCCCGTAGCCAGCACCTCGTCGCCGAGTCGGACCTCCTCACCCGTGATCGCGACGATCTCACCGTCGTGGAGCCGATCCAGCATGTCCGCACCGACGCCGTCGATGAGCGGGATGCCGGCGGCCGCGACGACCAGCGGCCCCACGTTCGGGTAGCGGCCCGAGAAGGACCGGCGAGCATTGACCACGGCCACCACGCCCGCCTCGACCAGGCCCTCGGCGGCAATGCGGTCGAGGTCCTCGTGGTCGATCACGGCGATCTCACCCGGTTGCACCCGTTGGAGCAGATCCTTCGTCCGCCGGTCGACCCGGACCCGGCCGACGACCTCGTCGAGCTCGTGCTCCCGCAGGGCCATCACGGCCTCCGTTGCCGGGCCGCGGCGAGCAGCTCCTCGGCGTGGTGGTGGGCCGAGGCGCTCTCGCTCATGCCACCGAGCATGCGGGACAGCTCACGCACACGGGCCTCGCCATCGACGGGCGTCGCCGTGGCCTCGGTGCGGCCGGCGATCGTGCGCTTGGTCACCGCCACCTGTGCGTCGGCAAACGCCGCGACCTGCGGGAGGTGGGTGACGACGAGCACCTGGTGGCGCTGCCCGAGCGTGGCCAATGCCTGCCCCACCGCCAGGGCAGCCTCGCCCCCGACGCCCGCGTCGACCTCGTCGAACACCAGCGTGTCCGGTGCCTCGGTGAGCACGAGCCGAAGGGCGAGCATCGCCCTGGCCAGCTCGCCCCCCGACGCCACCTTGGCGAGCGGCAGCGCCGGTTCACCGGGGTTGGCGCCGAGGAGGAACGTGATGTCGTCGCCGGGGTCGGCGTCGCCCACGATCACCTCGACCCGCGCCCTCGCCATCGCCAGCGTGGTGAGGTGGGCGGCCACGGCCGCCGCCAGGTGCGGAGCCGAGGCTCGCCGGGCAGCGCCGACTCCGGCGGCGGCCGCCGCCAGATCCGCCAGCGATGCGGCGCGCTCGGCATCGAGTCGAGCCGCCTGCTCGTCGAAGCCCTCCAGCTCGACGAGCCGCTCGGCCGAGGCCCGATGAAACGCGATGACCTCGGCCAGGGTCTCGCCGTACTTGCGTCGCAGCTCGAACAGCAGCCCACGTCGCTCGGTCACCTCGGCCAGCCGGGCCGGGTCGTCGTCGATCGCCTCCCCTGCACTGCGCAGCTCGCCAGCGGCGTCGTCCAGCTCGGCGGCGAGGGACCGGAGGCGCTCAGCTGGCGATGCAAACGGTGCTCGCGCCTGGATGGCGGCCAGGGCTGTCCCGAGGGCGTCGAGTGCCCCGCCGTCGTCGACCAGGGCGGCAACGGCGCGTGCCGCTGCCTTGCGATGCGCCGTGGCATCGGCGAGCACGCTCTCCAGCCGCTCGAGATCGGCGTCCTCGTCCGGCCCGGCTACGGCGGAGCGATCGAGCTCGGCGACCTGGTATCGGAGCAGATCGATCTCGCGGGCTCGGGCTCTCGCATCGCCGCCCAGTGCGGCGATCGCCGTGTCGAGCTGGGCCACCCGGTCTCGGGCGGCGACGAGTGGTGCTCGGTCCACGCCGCCGAAGCGATCGAGTGCGGCCCGCTGCGTGCTCGTGCTCAGCAAGCTCTGGTGCGCGTGCTGGCCGTGGAGGTCGACGAGCCGGCTGCCCGCCTCGGCCAACCCGGTGGCGGTGGCCAGGCGACCGCCGAGGTACGCGCGGCTACGGCCATCGGTCGGCAGCACGCGGGAAAGCACCAGCTCGTCACCGGCTTCCTCGAACCGTCCTTCGACGACCGCCTCCGCCGCGCCGGGGCGCACCAGCGTGGCGTCGGCTCGCCCACCGACGAGCAGCTCGATGGCTTCGACGAGCATCGTCTTGCCGGCACCCGTTTCGCCCGTGAGCGCCGTCATCCCCGGCCCGAGCACGAGCGACAGCTCGGCGATGACCCCGAGATCACGGATGCGCAGCTCGGTGAGCATCAGCGGTCGCTCAACCCGAACTTGGCTTTCAGGATGCGGTGGAAGTGCCGTTCGCCGAACCGGATGAAGCGCGCCACCTCGTCGGCGGCGCGACACACGACCGTGTCACCCTGGCTGAGGACGGCGACCCGCCGGCCGTCGACCGACAGCTCGGCGTCGCGCTCGCCGATCACCTCGATCTCGACCGATTCGTCGGGGTCGAGCACGAGCGATCGGTCGAACAGCATGTGCGGTGACACCGGTGTGAGCAGTAGCGCCCGGTGGGCCGGTGAGACGATCGGTCCGCGAGCCGACAACGAGTAGGCGGTGCTCCCTGTCGGCGTGGCGACGATGAGACCGTCGGCGGCATAGGTCGTGAACACCGATCCATCGATGCGCACGAGAAGGCGCACCGTGTGACCGCTCGCTCGCTTCTCGACGACCGCCTCGTTGAGCGCCCGGTGGCGATCGGCGCCCACCGTGACGGCCAGCATCATCCGTTCCTCGATGTCGTAGTCCCCGGCGAAGTACCGCTCGAGCGAGGACGTGACCTGCGGGGGCTCGACCTCGGTGAGGTAGCCGAGCAGGCCGACGTTGACCCCGATGATGGGGACACCCTTCGCACTGACAAGCTCGACCGTGCGAAGCACGGTGCCGTCTCCGCCCAGGCTGACGGCGACATCGGCGTCGGCGGCGGCCTCCGGCGTCACCGCGTGAGAAGCGAGGCCGACGGCCGAGGCATCGTCGGCGAGCAGGCACGTCTCGTGGCCCCGCTCCTCAAGCCAAGCGGTGGCCTGCCGGGCCAGGACGGCGGCCTCGGCTCGGCCCGGATGTGCCACCAGCAAGACGTTGCTCACGTCTGGCGTCCCGCCGTCGCGACGCCAGGTCGACGCGCACCGGGGGTGACCGCATGGACGAGCAGCTCCTTGTTGCCGTCAGGGCCGAGGAGGGGGGAGTCCATCCAACCCATGATGGTCGCTCCGGCCCCCTCGAGGGCAGCGGTGATCTCCCGGCGCACCCGCTCGTGCACCTCGGGGTCTCGGATGATGCCGCGCCCCTTGGCCGCCTCGGCTCGCCCCGCCTCGAACTGCGGCTTCACGAGGAGCACGAGATCCGCACCCGGCGCCGCGCAAGCCAGCAGTGCGCGCAGCACCGTGCGCAGGGAGATGAACGACAGGTCGGCCACCACGACGTCGACCTCACCGCCGATCGAACGTGCATCCAGGTGTCGGACGTTGGTGCGCTCGCGGTTCTCGACCCGCCCGTCGCGTCGCAGCTGTTCGTGCAGCTGCCCGTGCCCGACGTCGACGGCCACCACACACGCGGCCCCACGCTGCAGCACGCAGTCGGTGAAACCACCGGTGGACGCGCCAGCGTCGAGGACACGCCGCCCGGTCATGCACACGCCGAAGCCGTCCAGGGCGGCGTCGAGCTTGTCCCCACGGCGACTGACGAAGCGAGGGCCAAGGCCCAGCAGCTCGACGGGCTCCTCCGGGGCCACCAGGCGCGTCACCTTCAGCGCCGGCGCGCCGCCCACCGTGACCCTTCCTGCGGCCACGGCCAGCTGCGCCTCGCCACGGCTGGCCACCAGGCCGCGCCGTACGAGCTCGGCGTCGAGCCGGCGCCGGCCGGCCATGACGCGCCTAGCCCGCAGCCTTCTTGGCCGGGGCCTTCTTGGCGGGGGCCTTCTTGGCCGGGGCCTTCTTGGCCGGGGCCTTCTTGGCCGGCGCCTTCTTGG
>CAZTVJ010000501.1:0-3250 GCA_964616935.1 uncultured Acidimicrobiales bacterium
GGCGACGACGGCGGCGACGGTCTTCAACCGGCGGGTCCACGCCAGCTTGGACGTGCGTCCCTTGAGCGTCAGGCCGAGTGGTGCCACGACCGTGATCGCCGCGGTCGCCAGCGCCATTGGCGGGATGCTGAACGCGCTGAGCCCGGCGGTGAGGGAGCCCACGGCCAGCAGGAGGTTCGGCTGCGACGAACCCCACCACCGGCTGGCGAAGCGGATGGTCGAGCCCGCGAGGTAGTGCTCGCGCTGGGCGACGCGCAGCCACCGCGGCGACTGGGCGACGACGGCGGCGGCGCACAGGACGACGACGAACAGGTTCACGACACCCCCTCGTGCATCTGCGGGCGAATACCCACATCAGCGGAGGGCACTCGCCCGCAGATGCAGGGGGTGGGGGGGTGCGTCATGAGAGGCAGCGATCGAGCGCGGCCCGCAGCGCGGGTGCCGCCGTGAGCGGCGTCAGATGGCCGGCGCCGGGGATGACGATGAGCGTCGTGGGCCCACCGAACAGCGGGACCGACCGCTGGGCCACGGCCAGCGGCGCTGCGGTGTCGTCGTCGCCCCACACGAGCTCGGTGGGGCAGGTGATGCGGGGCAGCAGCGCGGCGTAGTCCTCGTTCACGACCTTGACGAGCACTCCGCGCATGACCTCGGTGGCGTTGCGGTAGTCCGTGGAACCGTGCTGGCGGCGTCGTGCCTCCATGCGGTCGTCGCTCAGCAGGTGGTGGCGATGGAGCCAGCGGGCCACGCGGAACGAGGCCACCGGCCGGCTGGTAGGTGCCGCCGTCGTCGGTGCCACCAGCTGCGGCGTGCCGGTCAGCACGAGCGCACCGACGCGATCGGTGTGCAGTACGGCCAGGTTCACCGCCACCCGGCCGCCGAAGGAGTGGCCGATGACGACGACCCGCTCGGCGCAGGCGTCGAGCACGGGCGCCACCAGGGCGGCGTACCCGGCGGCGTCGGTGGCGGCCGCCGGCTCGGGGGAGGCGCCACCGAAGCCCGGGAGGTCGAGGGCGATCGCGTCGAGCCCGTCCAGCACCACCTGGAAGTCGCGCCGCTGACGCATCCAGCCCGGCAGCGCAAGCACCGTCGCCGGCTCGCGGCCGACCTGCTCACCGAACAGCTCGTCGCCGAAGGCGCGCAACATCACGCCGCCTCGGCCGCCGGGCGATCGGCCCGGTTGTCGATGCGACCGGCGGCCGCCGGCAGATCGCACCACCAGGCCAGGGCCAGGGCAACCACCGCGGCCATGCCGAGCAGCACCGTGCTGCTGGTGGCGTCCAGCACGACGCCGAACACGAGGGCGCCCAGGGGAACGGTGCCGCCGAAGGCCATGAACCACAGCGCCATCACGCGGCCCCGGACGGCGTCGTCGACCGTCTGCTGGAGCACGGTCATCATCGCTGTCGTGGTGCCGAAGTAGAACGCGCCGAGGACGAACACCACGACGTAGGCCGGCGCGGGGTCTCGAAGGAGACCGAAGACACCGATGGCGACCGCGAAGCCGACGAAGCCGACCCGGGTGAGCACGCGCTTGTCGGCGCCGGCGAGCACGGTCCCGGTCGAGAGCGCGCCGAGCGCGGCGCCGACGCCGAAGCAGGCGTACAGCGCGCCGTAGGCGAAGCTCTTCGTGCTGAGGCCCAGCTCACCGGCCGCGATCGCGGGGAACAGGCCGATGAATGGCAGGCAGAAGAACGAGAACACCGGCAGCGTGGTGAGGATCCGGCCGACGACGGGGTTCGAACGAGCGACTCGGAACCCCATCACGAGATTGTCCCAGCCCTTGGCCCCGGAGCGGGTGACCTGGGGGAGCCGGACCGACAGCAGCGCGCCCACGATGAACAGGTAGGTGGCGGCGTTGATGACGAAGATCCACGCCGGGCCGATGATCGGGTAGAGCGCGCCGGCGATGGCCGGGCCGACGACTCGGCTGAGGTTCACCTGGGTGGAGTTCAACGAGATGGCGCCGGCGAGGTCTCGCTTGCCGACGAGCGCGGGCAGCACGGCGCTCCACACCGGCATGTTCAGCGCGTTGCCGACGCCGATGGCGAACACGCAGGCGAGCAGCGCGAGGCGGGGCGGCTGGTCGGTCCAGGCCACGACGCCCGCCAGGACCAGGGAGAACGCCGCCTGTTGAAGCTGGAGGGCCACGAGGAGCCGGCGTCGATCGAACTTGTCCGCGATGAGACCGCCGACCAGCCCGAGCAGCAGGAGCGGCCCGAGCTGGGCGAAGGTGAGCAGGCCGACGAACGCGCTGGAGCCGGTGAGGTTGAACGCGAAGGCACCGAGCACCAGCGTCTGCATCCACGTGCCGATGTTCGAGGCGAACGACCCGATCCACATGCGCCGGAACGCCCGGTGGCCCAGCGCCGATCGTGCCGTGCCCGGCTTGTGCGTCGGGTAGGCGTCGCCCTCGGCGAGGGATTCCTCGCTCTCGGCGAGGGTGGGTTCGGGATCAGGACGGTGGAGGGTCATCGTTCGCGGGGCGGGGCCGAACGTACGATGCGCCCATGGTCGGCCCCGAATCGGCACCCGCAGCTGGGCGTGCGGGGTCGGCATCGTGTGACATCTCCACGCAGTGTGGCTGGTGCGGCGCCGCGATGCGTCCCGAGCACGCCCACTACCGCTGCACCTCGTGCGGCCAGCGCGACTCCTGCTGCGACGGGCCGTACTGACTGGCGGCGTGTGGCGCCCCGGGGTGAGCGTCTAGCGTCGCTGGTGGACATGCAGGTCGCCGACTCCCCCCGGACAACGGCTCGGTCGCTGTGGTCCCGGCCCGTTTGGGTTGGGGCGATCGGCCTGGCCGGCACGATGCTGCTGGCGGTCGCGGCCTTCGGGGTCGGCGTGTTCCCCGTCGCCGGCCGGCCGGACAGCTGGCCGGTCAGCCCTGTGGTGCTCACGGGCCTGCCGGGGTGGTTGGCCTGGTTCGCTGGGCTGGGGCTGCTCTCGGCGGCATGGGTGGCGCTGCACCGGATGGCTCGGGCGGGGAGCGCGGGGCTCTCGGTCGCGAAGGTGGCGGCCATCGCCGCGCTCTGGTCGGTCCCCCTGCTCGTCGCACCGCCCGTGGGCAGTCGCGACGTGTACAGCTACGCGGCGCACGGGGAGCTCGTGACCCGCGGGGAGGATCCTGGCCAGTCGGCTCCGGCCACCCTCGGCTCGTCGTCGCCGTACACCCAGGGTGTCGACCCGGTGTGGCGCGAGGTGGTGAGTGCCTACGGTCCGGCTTCGAGCGAGGTCGCGGCCCTGGCCGTCG
>CAZTVJ010000502.1:0-7588 GCA_964616935.1 uncultured Acidimicrobiales bacterium
CGTCGTCGAGGATGCCGTCCGCCAGCGAGCGGGGCTCCTCCTCCCAGGGCCACATGCACGCCCCCCACTGAGCGGGTGCCGCGGCCAGCCCCACCTGGGCCACCTTCGTCCACGCCCGAGCAAGCGGCGCGCAACCTTCGGCTTGCACCGCGTGCAGGCACGGGTGGATGCCGGCATCGGCCGCGGCCTGGGCGACGCAGGTGGCCAGCGCACCCCCACCGACCTGCACGAACACCCGGTCGAGCAGGTGACCGAGCGCCTCGATCATCTCCGCCGCGATCGTGCGACCGGTATCCAGGCACAGCGCATTCTCCGGCCCCTGCACGGCGAACGGCACCGCGCCGGCTTCGACCGCCGCCCGGAAGCGGTGGACGCACGGGTCGCCCGGCTCGTCGTTCGGCTGACGCGGGCAGAGCACCACCTCGGCGCCCAGCTCGCGGAGGCGCCCGAGGATCCACGGATCGGCCCACGGGGGCACGAACACCTCGAGCGGCCAGTCGACGGCGCGCGCCAAGGTCGCCGCGGCAAGTGCGGCGTTGCCGCACGAGGCGATGGCGAGCGGCGGCCGATCTTCGGTGGGAGCGAGCCCGAGTGCTTCAGCGGCCAGCAGGTGCAGCAGGATGCCGACCAGGTGGCGGGCCTTGTGGCTGCCGGCCACGTTGCCCGTCTCGTCCTTCACCCAGATGCCGCCCGCCCGGGAGAATCCCAGAGCGTCGCTCAGCGCCGCCGAGCGATCGAACGGTGTCACCACGAACCCGGCGCCGTCGACGTCGGCGACGGCGGCATCGAGCGCCCGCACCATGTCAGCCCGGCGGTCCACCCCCATCCCGTGCGCTTCGGCGAAGGCCGACCAGGCGAAGGCAGGGTCGAAGGCGACGAGCGGGTTCGGGTCGTCGAGGGGCTTCAGCGGCGTCATGGTGGGGAGGCGGAACAGCACGTGGTGGCGGTCACCGTTCGTTGCGTTCGGGCACCGCCACGGCCACGGCGTCGCGATCGGCACCACGGCGCCACAGACGGCGCAGCGAAACCCCTCGATCACGCGAGCCCGGTGCGATCGTTGAACTCCGCGATCAGGCCATCCCAGACCGCGGGCAGGGTGCGCAGGTCCTGCCAGAAGCGCTGGGAGCGCCGGGCCTCGAACACCTCCAGGGGCGTGCCCTGCTGCTCCACCCACGTGTAGTAGCCGAGGTTGAAGATGCGGTTGCGGTCCTGCTCGGAGCACTCGACGATGTGATCGGTGGTGACCGACGCCAGATGCTCGGCGAACACCTCCGCCGCATCGACCTCCGTGAACGTCCCGCCGAAGCGCTCGGCCAGCACCTTGGCCCGCTCGCTCGCGTACAGGTTGGCGCCGTCGGTCGCGATCGTGACGACGGCGTCGTCCCGGCCGAGGCCCAGCAGCTTGGCCGTCTTGATGGCCGAGAGCAGGTTGCAGATCGACGAGAACCCGAAGTGGGCCAGCATGTCGACCACGGCAGGGGCAACGCCCTTGCGCTCGACCAGGTAGGCGCGACCGGCGCCGGTGTTGAACAGCACGTCGAGCTCGTCGGTCGCGCGGTCGCTGATGGCGACGACGACGTCGGTGTTCATGACGTTCTGGATGAGCGGGACGTGCTTGTCGCCGATGCCCTGGATGTTGTGCTCGCCGAACCCGTTCTCGAGCATGGTGGGGCACTCGAGCGCTTCCGCGGCGACGATGCGCGCGCCGTAGACCTCCTTCAGGACGTCACCAGCCGCGATGGTGCCGGCCGAACCGGTGGCCGAGACGAACGCGGCCATCTGCAGGCCCGGCCGGTCGGAAGCCACGTGCTCGAACACCCGGCCAAGCGCGGCTGCCGTGACGTCGACGTGGGCGAGGTGGTTGCCCAGCTCGCAGAACTGGTTCAGCACGACATTCGTCGGGTCGAGCGCGAGTGCGTTGCAGGCGTCGTAGATCTCCTTGACGTTGCTCTCGCTGCCGGGTGTGCGGATGACGTCGGCGGGATCGACGACCCAGCGGTCGAGCCAGTCGAAGCGCTCCTGCGACATCCCCTCGGGCAGCACGGCGACGCCACGGCAGCCCATGATCCGGCTGATGGCGACACCGCCACGGGCGTAGTTGCCGGTGCTCGGCCAGATGGCGCGGTGCACGGTCGGGTCGAACTGCCCGGTGATCACCCGCGGCGCCAAGCAGGCGTAGGCGGCCAGCACCTTGTGCGCGGTGATCATCGGGAACGGCTCGCCCAGGATGAGGATGATCGGGCTCTCGACACCGGTCAGCTCTGACGGCAGCACCACATGCTCGGGCACGCCGAGCCGCCCCGGCCGATCGCCCTCGAGCGGGTTGTACCAGTGGACCCGGAAGAGGTTGCGGGCGTCCGGTGCCATCCGGTCGACGTCATCGAGCGAAGCGGTGACGTCCACCGGGATGCGTGAGGGCTCGGCCAGCTGGGCGAACGTGGGCAGGCGGATCCCCTGCTCCCGAAACCGCCCAGCGGCGCGAGCCAGCACTCCCTCGTCGACGATGTCACCCGCGAGGCCGAGGGTGGTCGTGACGTAGCTGGCGATGTCGGGCCGGGCGTCGTCGGTCACGATCACCGGCCCAGTGTGCCAGGCACCCTCGGCATCTGCGGGCGAGTACCCACACGTGATGGTGGTGTTCGCCCGCAGATGGGGCTCGGGGAGTCCGGGCTCGGGGAGTCCGGGGGTTCAGGTCTCTTCGAAGAGGGCCTCGCCTCGTCGCAGCCGGGTGGCGATCCGCACGACGGTGGGCAGCTCGCGCCGCGTGGGCGTGTGGGCAGCCAGCCAGCGGGCCACGGCGGCCAGGACGAGCGCCGACTCCTCCGACCCCTCGGGCCACGCCATGGCCTGACGCACGCCGGCTTCGTACACCTGGAACCAGTGGAACCCGGCATCCTCCTGCAGGAGTGCGTGTCCGAGCAGGGCGATGACGTCCTCCCGGGCGCCACCGCCACGAAGGAAGCCAGCCGTGATCGCACCGGCACGGTCGACACCGCCTTGCCCGTCCCACACAGCCGCCAGCTCGTCGACGTCGGCTGCGGTGACGTCGGGCAGGCGCGCCACCGGGACGTTGAGGAAGCGGTCGAGGTAGATGCGCAGCGCGCTGTGCAGCACACCGCGCAGCAGCTCGGACGACGGTCGGCGGGCCAGCGCCTGGTGCAAAGCATTGGCCGTGGTGAACGAGTGGTGCACCGTGTCCCAGTCGCCGTGATCGTTCTGGGTGTGGAAGCGCAGGATCCGCAAGGCGGCTGCGTAGGCCACGGCCCGGCCGAGCTGTTCGGGGGTGGCGCCGGCCGCCGCAGCGCCGATGAGCGCCTCCACGACGGCCTCGGGGTCGTCCTCGAGCAATGCCCAGCCAAGCGTGCCGACGTCGGTGAACCCTCCCCCGGCACCCTTGCCGGCCGCAACCAGCAGGAGCGGCTCCGAGCGCTCGACCAGGCCGGCCAAGTCCACCGGATGACGCCACTCGGACGACTCCTCGGCCCGGTCGGCCCGTGCCGTCTGGGCCACCAACGAGGTCAACGTGGCGAAGGCTCGATCGTGGCCCACATGCGCCAGCGCCTCGACGGCCTTGTTGGTGAAGTCGAGGGTGTGACCCTCGTCGAGGAAGACGTGGTCGGTCACGGCCGCGAGCTGCATCGCCTCGGCCACCATCCAGCCGTCGGAGGCCGACGAGACCGCGGTGCCGATGGTGCGCTCGGCTGCGTCAGCCGAGCGAGTGTCCACGAACCGCCGGTACCACTCGGCCAGGCGGACGTCCGGCACGCCCGCGGCCTCCAGCGGGTCGACCGGGAAGCGGGGCGGGCGGCCGCCGGTGTCCCTGGCGACGAAGGCGAGGGCGTGGACCAACGCCAGTGCCCGATCGTCGGGCGCCAGGTAGGGCAGCACGTTGGCCATCGCCACGAGGACGGTGAGGCCCGAGCCCCAGCCGTCGTCGCGGTTGGTCAATCCGAAGTCGAGCGCGGTCCGTATGACCTCCTCGGCCCCACCCGGCTGCTCGAGCAGACCGAGGGTCGCCTTCGCCGACACGAGTGTCAGCTGCTGCTCGAGGCCGTCACGCAACCGGCGACGCAGCTTGGCGACGACATCACCCTCTGGCCGCGGCGCGACCAGCACGTCGCCGCCGTCGACCCATGCGTCGAAGCCACGGGCGTCGTCGGCCCAGGGGTCGAGGGTGCAGCCGCTGGCCAGATCGAAGCGAGCGTGGTGCCAGTGGCAGGTGAGCAGGCCCGCTTCGACCGACCCACGATGCAGCGGAAAGCCCATGTGGGGGCAGCGGTCCTCGATGGCCCACGCCCGGCCCTCCGACCACACCACCACGACGGGCAGGGACCCCACCTTGGTGAGCAGGCGGCCCTCCGCCTGCAGCGCTGCCAGCCCTCCTGCTCGAACGACGCCATCCACGACGTGCCTCCTGGTCGATGTCGCCCGCTTCATCGCAAGCGATCCCTTGCGATACTCCCGCTCCCGTCCGGATACGTCAAGTGATCACTTCGGAAAACAGCTACGATCGTGGCGTGGCCCCTATCAGCGACGCCAAGCGCCGCATCATCGACCGCTTGAAGCGCGTCGAATCGGCCACCGCACCCGAGCTGGCGGCCGACTTCACGCTGAGCGACACGGCCGTGCGCCAGCATCTGGAGGCACTCGAGGAGCACGGCCTCGTCGAGCGGGCACCGTCACCACCGCCCGTCGGCCGCGGGCGACCCCCGGTGCGGTGGCAGCTCACACCACTCGCCGCCGATCTCTTCCCGGACCGCCACGCCAACCTGACGGTCGAGCTGATCAGCTCGATCCGCGACGCGCTCGGCGACCAGGGCCTCGACCAGGTCCTCGACGCCAGGGCGGGCGCACAGCTCGTCGCCTACCGGGCCGCCCTCCCGAACCCAGCCACGACGCCCGTCCCGGTCCGGGTACGCCGCCTGGCGGACCTACGCACCGCAGAGGGCTACCTCGCGGAGGTCCGCTCCGAGGAGGACGGCAGCCTGGTGCTGGTGGAGCACCACTGTCCGGTCTGCGACGCGGCCACCGCCTGCCAGGG
Source organism: uncultured Acidimicrobiales bacterium (assembly GCA_964616935.1). Classification (GTDB taxonomy): domain Bacteria; phylum Actinomycetota; class Acidimicrobiia; order Acidimicrobiales; family Ilumatobacteraceae; genus CAZTVJ01. The sequence goes on from CAZTVJ010000502.1 coordinate 5,042, forward strand.
TCTGTGCCGCACCGAGCTGCAGCTGTTCCGGGCAGCCCTGGGTGACGACGTCGAGGTCGAGCGGGTCCAGCACCTCCTCTCGGGGGATCAGCGCTGCGCCTACCGCATCACGACGGTCTGAGGCTTCAGCGCAGCTCGCGCTCGTCCGGCGGCAGCTCGCTCGGGCCGACATGGGCGGCGAGCCAGGCGTTGAGCGGCTCGGCCGCCACCCACACCGCCTCGACGCGATCCTTGGCCTTGGCCGTGCTGACCCACTTCTGCACGGGCCACGAGCGCCACCCGATGAGCCCCTTGCGCCGCAGCAGCGCGATGCGGGCATGGTCTTTCGGGTACCCGCGGGGCGCGGTCTTCAGCTCGTCGATCGCGCCGAGCGAGTACCCGTCTGCCGTGAGCTGATCCGTGATCGCAGCCACCTCGGTACCGGTCCGATCGTCGTCGACGGCCGCGCGGAACCGGGCCAGCTGATCGATGGCCATGTGGTAGTAGCCGCTGCCGGCCATGAGCCCCTGGGCCGAGATCTGGACGTAGCAGATGGCGCCCTCCTCGGTCTCGCCGGCTGCGCCCATCGCCGTCTTGTACGGGCTCTTGTCCTTGGAGAACCGGACATCGCGGTTCGGCCGGAAGATCCTGAGGGGCCGGTACCGCTCGTCCACCTCGGCGATGAGCGCTTCCATCGCGCCCTTCACCGACTGGTCGTAGACGGTCTTGTGGGCCAGCCAGTAGGCCTTGGAGTTGTCCGCCTCGAGCCCCTCGAAGAACGTGAACGCTGCGGGCGGGAACCCTCCGAACGCCATGGCGCGGAGGCTACTGCCGGGCGCGCCCTACAGTCCCCGGCCATGGCTGACCTCTCGATCGGCGCTGGCGTCGACCCGGCATCGCACCAGCGCACGGACGCCGCCGTCGCGTTGATGAGCGGTGACCTCACGACCCACGGCGTGATCGTGGGCATGACCGGCTCGGGCAAGACCGGCCTGGGCATCGTCCTCATCGAGGAGTGCTTGAGCGCCGGCATCCCCTGCCTGCTGATCGACCCGAAGGGGGACCTCGCCAACCTCCTGCTGCTCTTTCCCGACCTCGCACCGGCGGACTTCCGACCCTGGATCAACGAGGGCGATGCCACCAAGGCGGGCGTCACGCCCGACGAGTTTGCCGCTCAGCAGGCCACGGTCTGGAAAGACGGCTTGGGCCGATGGGGCATCGGGGGCGATCGGCTCGGCGCCCTGAAGGACGGCGTGCAGGCGACGATCTACACCCCAGGCTCCACGTCGGGCATCCCCCTGAACATCGTCGGCTCCCTCCAAGCCCCCGCCGACACCAGCGACGTCGAGACCATGCGCGACGAGATCGAGGGCTACATCGTGGGCCTGCTCGGCATGGTGGGCATCGAGGCCGACCCCCTGTCGTCGCGGGAGTTCATCCTCCTCGCCAACCTCATCGAGACCTCGTGGATGCAGGGCCGCAGCCTCGATCTCGCGGGGCTCGTCGGCCAGGTGCTCCAACCGCCCCTACGCAAGCTCGGCGTGTTCGACCTGGACTCGTTCTTCCCGCCGGCCGACCGCACCGCGTTCGCGATGCGCCTCAACGGCCTCCTCGCGTCACCGTCGTTCGCGGCGTGGGGTTCGGGCCCACCGCTCGACATCGCAACGCTGCTGCGGGCTCCGGACGGCAGGCCCTGTGCGGCCATCGTGTCCATCGCCCACCTCTCGGACCAGAAGCGCCAGTTCGTCACCGCGCTCCTGCTGTCCAAGGTGGTCACGTGGATGCGCAAGCAGAGCGGAACCACCGACCTGCGGGCCCTCGTCTACATGGACGAGGTGGCGGGCTACGTCCCGCCCACCGCAAACCCGCCCACCAAGAAGCCGATCATGACGCTCATGAAGCAGGCCCGGGCCTTCGGTGTGGGCGTCGTGCTGGCCACCCAGTACCCGGTCGACGTCGATTACAAGGCCATCTCCAATGCAGGCACCTGGATGGTGGGCCGGCTCCAGACCGAGCGGGACAAGGCCCGCCTGCTGGAGGGCATGAGCGCCGCCGCTGGCACCGTCGACGTGGGCGCCGTGAGCGACACGATCAGCGGCTTGGGCAAGCGCGAGTTCGTGCTCAAGCGCGCCGGCAAGGACGTGCCCGAGGTCTTCACGACTCGTTGGGCCATGAGCTACCTCCGCGGTCCGCTCACCCGGGACCAGATCGCCAGCCTGACCGCAGCCGCCGGCGATGCGGCAACCGACCCACCGACCGCGATGGTTGCCCCGACGTCGGCGCCGGTCGCCGCTCCCAGCACCCCGGCCAGGCCGGCCACGCCGGCCACGGCGATGCCCTCCGGGGCGCCGCTCGCCGCCGACGAGACACCCCTCATGCCTGAGGTCGCCGAGGGCGTGCCGGTGCGGTGGCTCGATCCGGCCGCTCCATGGGCGGTGCAGCTAGGCGCTGTCGCCGATAGCACCCGGTTCCAGGCGGCCGCGGTGGCCCGAATCCAGCTCCGCTACGACGAGGAGAAGGCCGGCCTGGTCCACGACGAGGAGTGGGATGCCGTCCTCTTCCCCCTCG
>CAZTVJ010000503.1:0-2203 GCA_964616935.1 uncultured Acidimicrobiales bacterium
GAGCACCTCGTCGAGCACGCTGTGGCGCTCGAGCGCGGCCTCCAGACCGCCGTCCACCTCGTCGCCCGCCAAGGCAACCGAGCGCGCCCCGGCCAGGGCTGCAGACCACACCGCGTCCTCCCCGGCGGCGCGGTACCGCTCGGCGTGGTCGGTGTCCTGGCCCAGCACCTCCTGGGCACCGCTGATGTGGGCGACGCGACGCAGGCGGTCGAACACCTCGTTCTGCTCGTCGGCCAGCGCTCGCTTCAGCTGGCGCGCCAAGGCCGTCTGGTACGGGGCGACCGCGTCGTCACGAGCGAGCACGAGGACGGCGTCGTGGTCGAGCGGTTCGGCCTCTTCGTCGTGGCCGTCGCCGATCACCTCGTCGGCGAGGCCGCCACCCTCCTGGGACGACAGCACCCCGCCCGTGACCACCACATCCGAGCGCGCCGCTCGGATCCGGGCGAAGAGGTCGTCGACCGACGGCTTGGCCGGGTCGTCGTACGCACCGTCGACGATGACCACGTCGACCGGGTCGTCGCGCTCCACCACGGGGTCGTCGACGAGCTGGGCGGGAGCATCCTCGTCGGTGGCCCATACCGGTTCGAGGACGATCTCTGGCTCCGTGCCTACTCCAGCGTCGGGACCCACCTCGACGATGACATCCGGACCAGGGGCCTCGACGGTCGGGTCACCGATGAGGTCGGGTGACAGCTCACCGAGCAGTGCCCCGGCGTCGTCGGTCGCCGATCGCTCACGGTCCTGGTGCACGGGATGCAGCGAGCGCACGAGCGTGAGCCGCGGCTCCGTGGCGATGCCGCGCAGGTCCTGCTCGTAGGGCATCGGCGGCAGGTCCCGATCGTCGTCCGGGGACGCGGCGCGCAGATCGTCCATGAGCCGGTCGAGGTGCTCGCGGGTGGCCTCGATGGCGTTGACGATGCGATCCCGCTCTCCGCGCAACGCCGCCAGCTGAGTGCGGGCACCGTCGCGCCGGCGCGACAGGTCCGCCAGCATGCGCTCTCGCACGGCGCGCGCCTCGCTGACCATGCTGCGACCCTCTTGGCGAGCGCCCTCGATCTCCGCCCCGGCTTCCGCAAGGGCTTCCTGCTGGTAACGGCTCACCTCGGCGGCAACGTCGGCCCGCAGGCGAGCGGCCTCCTCGTTGGCTTCGTTGCGGACACGGTCGGCCTCGACCTGCGCCTCCATGAGAAGCTGATCGGACTGGTCCTGGGCCTTCGCTCGCAGCTGCGTGGCCGCCTCGCGCGCCGTCGTGAGCACACGGGCCGCTTCCTCGCCGAGCCACGCCGCGACGGTGGCGTCGTCGAGCTCGCCAGAGCGTGCGGGTGAGGCCTGCAGCTCCTCCAGCTCGCGCCGCACCGTGGCTTCGCGCTCGGTCACCACCTGCATCTGCGCCGACAGCCCCTGGAGGTAGGCCCGCACCTCGTTCGGATCGAAGCCGCGGCGACTCGTGGCGAACGTCGCCGACGCGACGGACGCCGGGTCGAGCGGACGGTCGTCAGACGTGGTCATCGCCGTCAAGCGTAGGGGGAACCGACGACCCGCCTGCGGCAATCAGCCGGAGGCCGCTCCACTGGGCAGGCCGGTGCCGCCGATCTCCTTCAGCGCCGCCAGCGCCTCGTCGAGCGTGTCGACGCCGACCACCTTGAGGTCGGAGCCCTTGGCCTTGGCCTCGGCCTCGGGCAGCTCCCGCTTGGGGACGAGGAACAACGTCGCGCCCTCGCGCTCCACCGCGACGGTCTTCTGCGGCAGGCCACCGATCTCACCCACGACGCCCGACGGTGACATCGTGCCCGTCGCGGCGATGCGCTGCCCACCGGTGAGATCGCCAGGCGTGAGCTCGTCGATGAGGGCGAGGGTGAACGCGAGACCGGCCGACGGGCCGCCCACCGCGCCGCTGTCGATGTTGACGGTCACCGGGAACTGGAACTTGATGGTGTCGGGCGGCGACGGGTTCGGGATGATGCCCAGGATGGTGCGCCCGTCGTCGTTCTTGGTGAGCACGACCGGCAGTGGCAGCGGCTTGTCGACATCGTCTCGTTTGACGGTGACGGTGACCGTCTCGCCGGGCAACCGCCCGGTGAGGGCAGGCCCGATGTCCGCGGGCAGGTTGATCGGCCGATCACCGATGGCGGTGATGAGGTCGCGCACCTTCAGCACGGAGGCTGCGGGCGACTCGGTCGTGCACGTCCCGTCGGTGACGACG
>CAZTVJ010000504.1:0-2424 GCA_964616935.1 uncultured Acidimicrobiales bacterium
GACGTAGTCGACGTCGGGCAGCTGGGCGCACATGTCGCCGAAGCCACAACCCACGTCGAGCACCCGCTCGCCGGGCTCCGCCCGGACGTACTCACGCGCCACCGTCTCCATCACCCGGGTCCCGCCGGTGATCGACTTGAACGCCTGGAAGCCGCGCGCGCTCCCCAGCACCGACTCCCGAATCGTCACGTCCACTCCCACTGCTCGTCAACCAGGCGGAGCGGCCATGCTAGGGGCTGCCACCAGCCCGTTTCGGTCGAGCCAACACCGGCGGCACTCACGACGACCACCGGTGGAACCAAAGGTCGACGGCCACCGTCCGGAAGCCGAAGCGCTGGTAGAGGCGCTGAGCAGCGACGCTGGCACCCTGGGTCACGACGTCGATGTCGGTCAGTGAGCCGTCACGGCACCACGCGTGCGCTGCGTCCACCAACGCCCCTCCCGCGCCACTGCCACGGGCGGCCTCGTCCACCGCGATGAGCCCGATGCGCCCCCGTCCAGCGTCGGCCGACAGGCTGACGTACCCGAGCACCGCGTCGCCGTCCTGGGCTACGAGCACCTGGTCGGCCCGGCCCTCGACGTCGGCCTCGATCCAGCGCCGGTAGAGCGCCTCACAACGCTCTGAGGGCAACCGGCCGTCGGCGAAGAACCGGCTGTTGCGATGGCTCGCGGCCGCGATCGCACCGAGGCGGGCGACGTCGTCCTCCCGAGCGGGCCGGACGACGACCGCATCGCCACCCGGCGTCGTCGCGTCATGCCGCACCGGTGCCTCCATGGATTGACGGATGTCCACCACGCGGTAGCCGAGCTGCTGCGCCAGGCGCAGCGACGCGGCGTCGCTGGCCGAGCCGAGGTGGTAGAGCAGCTCGACCCCGAGGGTGGCGCAGGCGGCAGCGACGTCCGCCGCGAGCTCCGGGTCGAGCGAGCCGCACGTGGTGCGTGCGGTGCTCACACCCCACCACTCGGAATCCCAGGTGAGCACCTCCACCACCGGCCCCGACCCACTCACGCCGGCGGTCCCGCGGGCAGCTCTGTGCGCACGGTGTACGCCGGCCGGTTGAGCGTGCGCAGGTGCATCCGCGCCAGGTACTCACCGATGATCCCGAGCGCGAACAGCTGGGCGCCCGAGAACAGGGCCACGATCGACGCCAGGAACGCGAAGCCGGGCACCTCCGCGCCGAGCGCGAAGTACGAAACCAGCACGTAGACCAGCACGCCGATCCCGACCAGGGTGAACCCGAACCCGACGATGGTGGCCAGGTGCAGCGGCCACGTGCTGAACCCGGTGATCATGTTGAGGGCGTGGCGGACCAGCATGAAGAACGTGTAGTTCGACTGGCCGGCGGCCCGGACGTCGTGGCGGACGGCGATCGAAGCCACCCGGGTGGTACCCCACGTGAGCAGCACGTCGATCGAGACGTCCGGCGCGGTGAAGCCTCGGAACGCCTCTCGTAGCTCGGTGCGAAAGGCCCGCAATGCGCTCACAGAGCGCGCGCTCCTGGCCTGCGTGGCTCGCGACAGCGCCATCTTGGTGATGCGCGAGGCGAGGTTGCGCCACAGGCCGTGCTGGGGTTCGGACGGCACGCCGTAGACGAGGTCGACGTCGTCGGTGAGCGCGTCGAGCAGGTTGGGGATCTCCTCGGGCGGATGCTGCAGGTCGTCGTCGAGGGTGATGGTGATCGCGTAGCGCGCCTCACGGATGCCGGCGAGCAACGCGCTGTGCTGACCCGAGTTCCGCATGAGGCGCAGCGCCCGCAGCTCGGCGTGCTCAGCCACGAGCTGCGTGAGCACCGCCCAGCTGCCGTCGACACTGCCGTCGTCGACCGCGATCACCTCGAACGCGGGCTGATCGGCGAGGACGACGGCGAGGCGCCGGACGAGCTCAGGGAGGGTCTGCTCCGCGTTGTACACGGGCACGACGACGCTGACGCCCGCAGGCAGGACGTGCACCCGTCAGCCGACCGGGAACCGGGTGACGGCCTCGATGACGTGATCCTGCTCGTCGTCGGTGAGCCCGGGGTACAACGGAAGGCGCACGAGGCGCTCGGCCACATCCACCGTCACCGGGCAATCGGCGAAGGGGGCCAACGACCGACCCATCGGCGAGGTGTGGAGCGGCACATAGTGGAACACGGCGTGGACGCCCTGCTCCCGCAGGTGCGCGATCAGCCCGGCGCGGTCCGCGGCCGTAGGGAGCAGGAGGTAGAAGAGGTGGGCGGGATGCTGGCGGTCGTCGGGCACGGTCGGCAGCCGGGCACCGGTCTCCTTGGCCCACGGCCCGAGTGCGTCCTCGTAGCGGGACCAGATCTCGTGGCGGCGGCGCTGGATGGCGTCGAAGCTCTCGATCTGGCCGACGAGGTAGGCGGTGAGGATCTCCGACGGGAGGTAGCTGGAGCCAACGTCGACCCAGGTGTACTTGTCGAC
>CAZTVJ010000505.1:0-4759 GCA_964616935.1 uncultured Acidimicrobiales bacterium
CGCGCCCATCGCACCGGCCATCGCCGACCCGGTCGCCGATCCCCTGGCCGACGCCGCCACCATCGCCGCGACGCGGCTTGCGCTGACCTTGGAGGCCGACCGCACCCTTGACCGGGCAGACGGCGAGGTGGCCGCCCTCGAGGTGACGGCGACGACTGCCCGCGAGCGGCTGGCCGCCGCCGAGGCAGCGCAATCGTCGCTTCCCGAGGTGGACCTGACGGCGACGACCACCACGACCACCACCCTCGACGATCAGAGCGGCGTGCTGTCGGCGACCGACCCGGACCTGGCTTCGGCACAACGCGCTGCGGTCGAAGCGGAGGCCATCGCCGCCCGCTCGGACCTGGGGGCGGTCGAGCAGCTGCTCGCCGCGGCCATCAGCACCCAGGCCGAGGACCAGGTCGTTGCGGCGGCCGCCTCCCTTGGCCATGCCGACGCCCGGCGAGTGCTGGCGGACATCACTGCGGCTCGGTTGACCGTGGCAGGCGCCACCCTCGACGCCGTATGGGCCACCGCCGACCCCAGGCGGCTCGAGGTCCTCTACACCGCCCTGCGCCAGGTCGGCGACCCCTACGTGTTCGCCACGCGTGGTCCGGAGCGCTTCGACTGCAGCGGACTCACCCTCTACGCCTGGCAGACCGTCGGGGTCCGCCTCGATCACTACTCCTTCAGCCAGCGAGGCCAGACCCCGGCCGTCGAAGTGGCCGTGCTGCAGCCGGGCGACCTCGTGTTCAACCTCCGCCCCACCGGCGGCCACGTGATGCTGTATCTAGGCGTGGAGAACGGCATCGTCCACGCACCCGGCACCGGCAAGCGGGTGGAGATCAGCCGCTTCCGCAAGGTCACCGGCTTCGGATCACCGATGGCGGCCCCGGCCGCGAGCGGCGCCACCGCGCCCGATGCCGGGATCCTCGCCGTCGGCCCGGTCGCCGCACCGGGCAGCTCGTTGCCCGATGCCGGCGCGGAGACCGTCACCGGGGCGACCGAGACGACGCTGGCTCCCCCGCCCACCTGGGTCGGCGGTGTGCCCGAAGGCAGCGAGATGGCCGACGTCGCCGATGCTCCTCTCTACGAGAGCATCGCCAACCGGTACGGCATCGACCCGGCGGTGGTCGCCGGTCGGGCTCGAGCGGTAGCGGCGGCCACGGCAGCAACGGTCCCGTCGCCGACCCAGGTCGCGCCGACCACGACCGTCACGACGAGCGCATCATCGGCCGTCGCCGCGGATGCCACCCAGGCAGCCGCGGTCCCCGTTGGCTCACTGGCCCTACGCCCCGAGCTGGCGGCGCGTCTCGGGGTCGACCCGCTCGATCCGGCGGCGGCCGCCGACGCGGCGGCCCGTTACCTGGTCGCGGCCACGGGGCGCCTCGGCACCTTGCGCGCCGCGCTGGCGGCGCTCGACCTGGGCGCCGGGAGCGTGGCGGCCGAGGGCGAGCCCCTGGCCGGCCCGGTCCGGGCCCTCGTCGACGCCACGCTGGCCGAGGCGCAGGCGCTGCGACCTCCCCCGCCGCCTCCAGCGCCCCCGGAGAACGTCATCTACGCCGTGGCGGGGTTGCCCCCCGCGTCCGCGCCTCGGATCAGCGGCCTGCGCCGACGTCCGAGCTGACGGCCGGATCGTCTGCGGCGGCGGCTGCCATCCCGCGGCTCGCTCGCCGCACGAGGAGCTCGATCACCAGCAGCAGGACCGCGGTGACGACCAGGGCGATGATGATGCCGCTGGTGGTGAAGCCGGACCACAGCACGATCACGACACCGATGCCGAGTGCAACGAGGCGAGAGGCGTCGGTGTGGCCGACCACGAAGGCGCTCACCGGGTTCGACGCTCCCTGGACCGTGGCGCCGGCCCGCACGGCTTGACGGGTCGTGCTGGCGCGCAGGCGCGCCGCGCTGTCGCTGCGGCCGAAGAAGTAGCCGATGCCGGCAACGACGAAGCCGACGACGATGAGCACGAGCACGAGAGAGTCGAGCGTGCTGAAGAACGACGCATCGATCGCGCGAATGGCGGGCAGGTTGTCCGGGTTCTTCACCAGGTCCAGCACCCGCTGGTTCACACGGTTGACCATGACGCGCGTGATGAGCATGGCCACGGCGAGACCGATGCCGAGCTGGGCAAACGTGCGCCAGCGGTTCGTCGACAACAGCAAGGTGACGATCGACAGCACGAGCGTCCCGATGAGCAGGAGCCACAAGCCACGCCGCACCAGCTTGAGCGCCTGCTGCGCCTCCTCCAAGGAGTCCGATCGGAGCACCGTGAGCTGACCGAAGTCCGGCGGGAGCTCGACCCCCAACCTCGTGGCGAGCGCCGTGATCTGCTCGGACGGCTGACCGCTTGCGTCGGTGATGGGGGGAATGTCGACGGTGCGCCCGAAGATGCCCTCCTCGGAGGCCTTGGTGAGGACCTGTTGGATGACCGGCAGCGTGTTCATCACCACCGCGTCACCCTCGTCGATCTGGAAGCCGGCGACCTTCTCCCCCTCGATCAGCTTGATGGCGCTGCGGTGCGCCAGCTCGACGGCGTCGACCACGACGCTCTGCACCTCCGGCCTGGCCAGCACCTTCTCCGTGATGGTCAGCACGAACGTGCGGTAGGCGGCGACGAGCGGCCGGACCAGCGACTGGGCCGAGTCCGGCAGCGCGTTGGCGGCCAGCTGCTCAGGGTTGATGGCCTCGAACACCTCGTCGGTGATGTAGAGCGCGAGCGCGTCGACGACCTCCGGGTCGGAGATGACGGTCTCGACCCGTTCCGTGAACACGCTGGTGTTCAGGACCTGGCGATAGCTCCAGACCGCGATCAGGCTGGCGGTGAAGCCCAACGTCGTGAGGATCACCAGCACCACGACGGCGATGCGGCGCACCCGCAGCGACCCCTTCGGCTTGGGCGGCGATGGCACGTCGACCGCCCCTGGCGCGGCCAGCGGCGGCGCCGGAGGGACCGGGACAGGAGTGCCAGCAGGAAGGTCGTCGCTCATCCGTCGGACCTTAGAGCGAGACGGGCCGGGTGCGCTTCACCCCGTGTGGGTGGTTCAAGCTGTGGGCGGCTCAACCCTGCCCGGGCGTCACCAGTCCGGACTCGTACGCCATGACGATGGCGGCGGCCCGATCGCGGACCCCCAGCTTGGAGAAGATGCTGCCGACGTGGCTCTTCACCGTCCGCTCGCTGACGTACAACCGCTCAGCCGCCTCGGTGTTGTTGAGCCCGAGGGCCATGAGCCGCAGGACCTCGAGCTCGCGCTCGCTGAGCGCGTCGAGCGCTCGCGCCGCCGAGGCCCGTGGTGCGGCCGAGGTGCGGAGCACGTGCAGCAGCCGCGGCGTGACGCGCGGGTCGAGCCACGCTCCCCCGGCGGCGACCGTGCGCACCGCCCTCACCATGTCTGGGGCCGGCGTGTCCTTCAGCACGAAGCCGGCCGCGCCGGCCTCCACCGCACCCCACAGCACGTCGTCGTCGTCGAAGGTGGTGAGGATGAGCACAGGCGGCGGGGCGGAGAGCGCCAGGATCTGGCGGGTGGCCTCGAGGCCGTCGATGCCCGGCATCCGCACATCCATGAGGACGAGATCGGGTCGGAGCCGACCGACCGCCTCCACCGCTTGGCCGCCGTCGGCACACTCGGCGGTGATCACGATGCCGTCCTCGGTCCCGAGGATGAGGGCGAGACCGGCGCGAACGAGGTCCTGGTCGTCGGTGATGATGATCGAGATGGGTGCATCCGAGTCGCCGAAGGTCACCGCGGAGACCGGGAACGGCCGAGCGGAATGGTGCAGGCCACGACCCACTCGTCACCTTCAGGCCCGCCGGTGAACTGGCCACCGACGGCCGAGACTCGCTCGCGCATCCCTGTCAGGCCGAGCCCCTGGCGCCCCGAGACCGGTGCGCACGGTGGACGGCGGTTGGCCACACGGGCCGTCGCCGACCGGTCCGCGACCGCAATCGTGATGTGGATGTGCTCGGCAGCGGCGTGGATGCGGGCGTTGGTCAGGGCCTCCTGCACGAACCGGTAGAGCGTGGTGCTCTGGCCCGGATCGAGCCGGTCGAGCGATCCGTCGACAGAGAGGTCGACGTCGAGGCCCGCCAGCCGGTAGCCCTCGACCAATGCCGGGATGGCGACGGCTTCGGGAAGGGGGTTGGTGCCCTGGCCCGCGATGTCCCCGTCACGGAGCAGGCCGACCACCTCCCGGATGCCGTCGAGGCTCTCCCGACCCACCTGCTCGGCCCGGGCCAACGCCTCGTCGGCGGCCTCGGGGTCCTTCCCCATCGCCTTGCGGGCACCGGTCACGTTCAGCAGGACCACGGTGAGCGAGTGCGCCACGATGTCGTGGATGTCACGGGCGATCCGGCGACGCTCCTCGGCGCGGGTGTAGTCGGCGAGCTGCGTCTGGGCCGCCTGGATCTGCGAGAGGAGCTGCTGCTGGCGCCACACCAGCCGGCCGAGCAACCAGGACAGGCCGACACCGGCGACGAAGTAGAGCCACCCCTGCGCGCTCTTCTCCACCACCGCGCTGTCGATGGCCTCGTCCGGACGGAACCAACAGATGAACGGCAGGAGGGCCGACGGCACGACCGCGGCCGCGATCAGCCGACGATCGCTCGTGAGGCTCGTCACCCGCGCCACCATCAGCATGGCGAAGAACAGCGAGCCTCCGCTGTACTCGACCACGGACATCAGCGAGACCGGCACGAGTGTGAGGACGATGAAGAGCCAGAGCGGCACGGCGACGCCAGCGGCGACGAGTGCCCAGGGCACGAGCGCAGCCAGCACGCCGG
>CAZTVJ010000506.1:0-4391 GCA_964616935.1 uncultured Acidimicrobiales bacterium
TCCGGCGCCCACACCGCGAACGACGTGCCCTCGGTGCCCTCGATCGTGCGGACGTTGGCTCCAAGCACCTCCCAGAGTCGGCGATGCCGACCCTCCCCGATCAAGAACAGGTCCACGTCGCCGAGCGTCGGGGCAAGCACGAACCCAGACGGTAGACCACTGCCGTGAGGCGAGCGGCTGCGTCCGGCTACCGTCCGACGCCGTGCGGATCCTCATGGCGAGCTGGGAGTTCCCGCCGCTCGTGGTGGGGGGGCTGGCGGCGCACGTCGACGGGTTGAGTCGGGCGCTCGCACGCCAGGGCCACGAGGTCGTGGTGCTCACGCTGCGCCACGACGACGTGTCCGACGACCACGACGTGGACGGTGTGCGCGTGCTGCGGGCCGATGCCGAGCTGCCGTGGCTCCCGCCCGACAACTTCATCGCCCAGATGGCGTCGGCCAACCACCACCTCGTGCAGCTCGCCCCCCGGCTCGGGCCGTGGGTGCCCGATGTCGTCCACGCCCACGACTGGCTCGTCGCCTGGGCCGGCGACACGCTGCACGAGCTCTTCGGGGTCCCGCTCGTCGCCACGATCCACGCCACGGAGCGGGGACGCAATGGCGGCTCCGTACCGTCGGGGCAGCCGGCCGGCATCCACGCGGTGGAGTGGTGGCTCACCTTCCAGGCCGACCGCGTCGTGGCGTGCTCGGCCTACATGGTCGACGAGATCGTGGCCAGCTTCGACCTCCCCGCCGACAAGGTCGACAAGATCCCGAACGGCGTCGACCCCCACCTGTGGTCGCCGCCGGCACCTGCCCCGGTGCGGGGCGAGGGTGGGCCGCTCGTGGTCACCTGGGGCCGCCTCCAGTACGAGAAGGGGTTCCAGCACCTCATCGAGGCGATGTCGATGCTGCGCCGCCACGTGCCGTCGGCTCGCCTCGTCGTGGCTGGCCGAGGGTCGTACCTCGGCGAGCTGGAGTCGTTGGCGCAGTTCCTGGGGGTCGCCGACATCGTCGACTTCGCCGGCTTCGTCACCGATCCCGACCTCCGAGCCCTCGTGCACCGAGCCTCGGCCGTGGCCATCCCGTCGCTCTACGAGCCCTTCGGCATCGTGGCCCTCGAAGCCCTGGCCGGCGGGGCGCCACTGGTGGCCGCGGCAAGCGGGGGCATGGTCGAGGTCCTCACCGGCACCGACGCCGGCATCCTCGTTCCCCCCGGCGACGCCAGCGCGCTGGCACTCGCCCTGGAGCGCCTCCTCACCGACCCGGCCCTGGCCGCATCGTCCCAGGCGGCCGGCTACCAGCTGGTGCACGACCGCTACACCTGGGATGCCATCGCCGCAACCACGGCGGCGACCTATCGCTCCGCGGGCGCCGCGAGACCTCAGGACCGCAGCACTAGCTCGGCTTCGGCAGACTCGGCGCGAGATACTCAGCGCTGAACGCTCGCACGCCGATCACGTTGCTCGTTGCGTCGAGCACCGTTACCGCAGCGGCGAGGCCGGCACGCGGGTAGACCACCGAAGCGATGGCGAGGTTCACACCATTCGACGTCACGAAGGGGTGAGCAACATCAGCCCGGGTCTCGGTACCGTCCGACCACTTGATCACCAACTCGGAGGCTGACGGGTTGAGCTCCCAAAGCAGCATGCGAACCGGGCCATCCGAAGCAGGTCGCCGCAGCTCAACGACCTTTGGCGGATACCAACCTACGCACACGGTGCCCGCTCGTGTGGTGGATGTACAGTACTCTGGACCGCCAGTCCTTCCCGTTACAAGCCAGACACTGGTCGTGATCTCGGGGCTTTGATCAACAAATCCCGGCGGAGTGGCCGCCTTTGCGCTGGCTGGTAGGTCAATCACCGAGATGACCTTCGCTTCGGACACCGGTCTAAAGCTGTCCTCCATACCGGCAGGCACTGACGCCAGCACATCATGAGCGGTTTCCTGCACTGTCTCGGGACTATCTACGGCCCGGGCACGATCACCACCGACGCGTGCAGTGAGGATGAGTCCGCCCGAAACAAACGCAACTGCGATCACGGCGGCGCTGATAACTCGTCCGTGACGGCGCGACCAGCCGGGCCTCGGCGGTGTCAGATACGTAGGGTCAGATCTCACCAGTACACCGACCTTTGGTATGAGGCGCACGCAGAGCAGGTCTTGAAATGGCCATACGCTGCGGACGGGTTCCCATAGGCATCGGGGGGTTGGAACGCAATGTTGCCAGCTGCATCAGCGTATCCCTGAGCGTTCGTGTAGATGAATGTGCCAAAGAGGTTCGCCTTGTTGTACCCAATCGCGTAGGTACAGAAGACACCGCTCTCATTCTTGCCACTGAAGAAAATGGCTCTGCTGACGTTGGGATTCACGGAATTCAGCCTCGAATAAATCTTCACTGAGCAAGGGGTCAGCCAGAAGCCAGTGCGCTGATCAACCCATGCGGCTGCCGGTGCTGCCAATCCCACGAGAAGCGCTGCCGCCAAGACGAGCGCTGCCAAGCCCTGACGCCAATGAGTCCCCGCTCCGCGGACCGCTCGTGCTTGTCGAACCATGGCAACAGGGTACGCCCGTCGTTGTGCCTGTCAACCGCCGTAGGAATCGCCAGGCCCGTTCTCCCCTTCACCGCGGTCGGGAGGACGGCGAGCCGACAGCGCTGCCCCGACTAGCGTCCTGCGCTTATGAAGGCACTCCGGAGCTTCAGCGTGCGGCCCAACCTGCCCCCTTCGCTGGAGGCCCTTGAGCGGTTGGCCATGAACCTGCGCTGGTCGTGGGACGAGCGCACCCGGGACCTGTTCCGCTGGGTCGACCCAGACACCTGGACCGCCACCCAGCACGACCCGGTCCGCTTGCTCGGGATGGTGCAGCCGGACCGGCTGGACGCGCTCGCCTCCGACGCGGCCTTCTGCTCGTACCTGGCCGAGATCGACGCCGACCTCACCCGCTACCTCTCCCAGCCCCGATGGTTCCAGAGCAGGGAGGCCACCAGCCCGCTCCACCTCGTCGGGTACTTCTCCCCCGAGTTCGGCATCTCGGAGGCACTTCCCCAGTACTCGGGCGGTCTCGGTGTGCTGGCCGGCGACCACTTGAAGGCTGCCTCTGATCTTGGTGTGCCCCTCGCTGGCATCGGGCTGTTCTACGGCCACGGCTACTTCCGCCAGAGCCTCAGCCTGAACGGCTGGCAGCAGGAGCGCTACCCCGAGCTCGACCCGTACACCATGGCCGTGCGGCTCTGTGACGACGTCAGCGTCACCGTCGATCTGGCCGGTGACAGGTGCGTGTGTCGGGTGTGGAGAGCCGACGTCGGGCGCACATTGCTCTACCTGCTCGACACCGACGTCGAAGCCAATCCGCCACACCTGCGCACCGTCACCGACCGCTTGTACGGCGGCGACACCGAGCACCGCCTGCGCCAGGAGATCGTGCTCGGCGTCGGCGGCGTCCGCGCCCTGCAGGCCATCGGCCACGACGTCCAGGTGTTCCACACGAACGAGGGCCATGCCGGCTTCCTGGGCCTCGAACGGATCCGCCAGCTCGTGCAGCAGGGCCTCAGCTTCACCGAGGCGCTGGAAGCGGCCAGGGCCGGCAACATCTTCACGACCCACACACCGGTCCCAGCCGGCATCGACCGCTTCCCTCGGGAGCTCATGAAGCGCTACTTCGACGCCTTCGCCGCCGAGCTCGGCATCTCGTTCGACGAGCTCATGCTCCTCGGCTACCGCGACGACGAACCGGACGAGACCCGGTTCAACATGGCGGTGATGGGCCTGCGCCTCGGTGCCCGCGCCAATGGCGTGGCCCGGCTGCACGGCGAGGTGAGCCGCACGATGTTCGCCGGGCTGTGGCCGGACGTGCCGGTCGACGAGGTCCCGATCACGTCGATCACCAACGGGGTCCACGCCCCGACCTGGGTGTCACCGGAGATCGATGGGCTGCTCTCTCGATCCGTGCTGCCCGAGTGGGTCGAGGCGCGCGACGCCGACTGGGCTCGGGTCGACGACATCCGTGACGACGAGCTCTGGCGAGCCAAGGAGCAGTCCCGTGAGCGGCTGGTCGGCTTCGTGCGGGCTCGGCTTCGCCAGGCCAAGCTGGTCCAGGGGATGAGCGTCAGCGACGTCGCATGGACCGACACCATCCTGGACCCGAAGGTCCTCACCATCGGCTTCGCCCGCCGCTTCGCCACGTACAAGCGAGCCACGCTGCTGCTGTCGCAGCCCGAGCGTCTGAAGCGCTTGCTCCTCGCCGCGGACCGGCCCGTGCAGTTCGTGTTCGCCGGAAAGGCCCATCCGGCCGACGACGAGGGCAAGGAGATGATCCAGCAGATCCAGGGCTTCGCGGCGGACCTGCACGTCCGCCACCGGTTCGTCTTCATCGACGACTACGACATCTCGGTCGCACGCGCCCTCATCCAGG
>CAZTVJ010000507.1:0-7593 GCA_964616935.1 uncultured Acidimicrobiales bacterium
GAACTCGAGGTCGTCCTCGGACGCTTCCAGCTGGTGGGCCGCAATGGCCTTGGCCTTCTCGACCACCTTGTCGAGGGCCTTGTCGATGGCGACGCCGCCGACGGCGAGCGAGCGAGAGCCGTAGGTGTCGAGCCCGAGCGGGCTGATGGCGGTGTCGGAGTGGAGCACCTCGACGTCGTCGGGAGACACTCCCAGCTTGTCGGCCACGATCATCGACCACGACGTCTCGTGGCCCTGGCCGTGGGGGGTGGCGCCGCTGACGACCTGCACCTTGTTGGTGGGCAGCACCCGCACGGTGGCGTGCTCCCAGCCGCCGGCGCCGTAGTTGAGCGACGCCAGCACCCGTGAGGGTGCCAGACCGCACATCTCGAAGTAGCTCGAGATGCCGATGCCGATCTGCTTCGCCGCCCCGGCCGACCGGCGTGCAACCTGCTCGGCCCGCACCGCGTCGTAGCCCGCCAGGTCCTTGGCCTTCAGGGCGGCGGCGAGGTGGTCACCCGAGTCGTAGGTGAGGCCGGTCATGGCGGTGTAGGGGAACTGGTCGGCCCTGATGAAGTTGCGCTCGCGCAGCTCCAGAGGGTCGATGCCCATCGTCGTCGCCAGCGTGTCCATCGCCCGTTCGATGGCATAGGTGGCTTCGGGCCGGCCCGCTCCGCGATACGCGTCGGTGGGCGTCATCGACGTGAACACCGACCGGCACGTGAACGAGTAGGCGGCCGGCAGGTCGTACACCCCGGCGTAGAGGAAGGCGCCCAGCAGCGGGATGCCGGGCGTGACGAGCTGCAGGTAGGCCCCCATGTCGGCGAGGAGGTTGACGCGAACTGCGGTGAGCTTGCCGTCGGCGTCGGCGGCCAGCTCGATGTCCTGGATCTGCCCGCGACCCTGGATGGTGGCCTGCGCGCCTTCGGTGCGCTCCTCCACCCAGCGCACCGGCACGCCGAGCTTGCGGGCGAGTGCGGTGCAGAGCAGCTCTTCCGCGTAGACGTTGAGCTTCGAACCGAAGCCGCCCCCCACGCTGGGAGCGACGACGCGCACCTGCTGCTCGGGGATGCCGAGCGTGATGGCCACCATGATCTTCAAGATGTGCGGGATCTGGGTGGCCGAGTAGAGCGTGATGTCGCCGCCGAAGGGCTGGGGCACCGCGGCGACTGCCCGTGGCTCCATCGCCATCGGGATGAGCCGCTGCTGGACGTAACGCTCCTTGACGGTGAACGCGGCCGCATCGAAGGCCTTCTGAACGGCGCCGTCGGCGTCGATATGCAGCTCCCAGACGTAGGCGGTGTTCGTGCCGGCGTCGTCGTGGAGGATCACGCGATCACTCAACGCGTCCTCGAGATCGATGACGGCGGGAAGGGCCTCGTAGTCGACCTGGATCGCATCGAGCGCATCGCGGGCCTGGGCGTTCGAGTGGGCCAGGACGACGGCGACGCCATCGCCGACGTAGCGCGCCTTGTCCGAGGTGATCGGGTAGTGCGGCGGGTTCTTCATGTCCGCCGTGACCGGCCACGCGCAGGGCATGGGCCCGGCTCAGAGGTCGGCCAGGTCGGCGCCGGCGTAGGCGGCAACGATGCCCGGCATCGACCTGGCGGCGCTCAGGTCCACCGAGCGGATGCGGGCATGGGCGTAGGGGCTGCGCAGCACGGCGAGGTGGAGGGCGCCGGGGATGACGAGATCGTCGGTGAACCGCGCCTCACCGGTGAGCAGCGGTGGGTCCTCCTTGCGGAGCAGCGACGTGCCGATCACCCGGGCACTGGGCGTGGCGACGACGGTCATGCGATCACCCCCCGCTCTCGGCCGCAGCCAGCACAGCCTTCACGATGTTGTGGTAGCCGGTGCAGCGGCAGAGGTTGCCTTCCAGCCCGTAGCGCACCTCGGTCTCGGTGGGGTGGGGGTTCTCCTGCAGCAGGCTGACCGCCGCCATGACCATGCCGGGCGTGCAGTAGCCGCATTGCAGCCCGTGGTTCTGGCGGAAGGCCTCCTGCATGGGGTGCAGCTCGCCACCGGTGGCGAGCCCTTCGATGGTCTTGATGTCGGTGCCGTCGGCCTGCACCGCGAGCATCGTGCAGCTCTTCACCGACTCACCGTCCACATGGAGCGTGCAGGCGCCGCACGATGACGTGTCGCACCCGACGTTGGTACCGGTGAGGCCCAGGGTCTCCCGGATGTAGTGCACCAGCAGCAGTCGTGCCTCCACGTCGTTCTGGTGCTTGGTGCCGTTGACCGTCACGTCGATCCGCAAGGGATCACCCCCGAAGTCCTTCGTCGGAACATGGACGGTGCGTATCTTGCCCCAACCTGCAACGCCCGCGTGACGGATCGTCGCGTCCGGGCGAGATGATGCTCGCGCTCAGCTGTTCGCCGCCTGCATGGCACGCCATACCCGCTCTGGTGTCGTCGGCATGTCGACGTGGCGGACACCGAGCGGCATCAGCGCGTCGATGACCGCCGACTGGACGGCCGGCGTCGAGCCGATGGTGCCGGATTCTCCGATGCCCTTGGCCCCGAGTGGGTTCAACGGCGTCGGCGTCTCCATGTGGACGACCTCGAAGCTGGGCAGCTCCGCGGCCGAGGGGAACGCGTAGTCCGCCAGGTTGCCCGTGACCGGGTTCCCATCGTCGTCGTAGACGAACTCCTCCAGGAGCGCCTGGGCCGTCCCCTGGGCGATGCCACCGTGGATCTGGCCTTCGAGGATGAGCGGGTTGAGCACCCGGCCCGCGTCGTCGAGGGCGACGTGGCGGACGTGGCGAACCTTGCCGGTGTCGGTGTCGACCTCCACCACGGCGACGTGAGCGCCGAAGGGGAACGTGGCGCCGCCGGCGTTAAAGACCGTGTCGACGCCGAGGGCCTCGCCCTCGGCCTTGGCCGCGACCGCGATCTCGGCCCACGACCGTGCCACGGCGGGGGTGCCGGCGACGTGGAAGGCGCCCGCATCCTTGTCGAGCACGACGTCGTCGACGTTGGCCTCCAGCAGCTTGGCCGCGAGGTCTTTGGCCTTCGCGACCAGCTCGACGGATGCCTGTTGCACCGCGGCGCCGCCCTGCTGGAGCGAGCGCGAGCCCATCGTGCCGCCACCGACCGGCACGAGGTCGGTGTCGCCCCAGCGCACGTCGATGCGGTCCATGTCGATGCCGGTCTCGTCCGCCGCGATCATCGACCACGAGGTGATGTGGCCCTGGCCGTGCGGTGACGTCCCGGTGTAGACGACCGCCGAGCCGTCGTCGTTCACCTCGATCTTGGCGGCCTCGCTCATGGGGGGCACGCCGCCGGTGATCTCGACGTAGACGCTGACGCCGATGCCCATCTGGATGGGGTCGCCGGCGGCTCGGCGGCGGGCCTGCTCGGCGCGCAGCTCTTGGTAGCCGGCTGCTTCGAGCACGTTGTCCAGCGCGCTCTGGTAGTTGCCGACGTCGTAGGTCTGGCCGATGACCGTCGTGTGGGGTTCGGAGAACGCGGGGATGAGGTTCATCCGCCGGACGGCGGCCGCGTCCTTTCCGATCTCGGCGGCGAACAGGTCCATCGCCCGCTCGATGGCGGCCGTGGCCTCGGGTCGACCCGCGCCGCGGTAGGCCGTGGTGGGCGTGGTGTTCGTGACGACGGAGGTGGTCTGGCACTCGATGGCCGGGATGGCGTAGACACCCGACGACATCGGGCGGGTCATGAAGGGAGCGAGGATCGTGCCCATGTCCACGAAGGCACCGGCGTCCTGGAAGACGTGCAGGCGATAGGCGAGGACCTTGCCTTCCTTCGTGCCGCCGATGGTGATGCGCTGCACCTGAGCGCGACCATGGCCGAGGGCCAGCATGGACTCGCTGCGGCTCTCGAGCCAGATGATCGGGCGGCCGAGCTCCTTCGCGAAACGGCCGAGCAGCAGCTCTTCGGGGTAGACGCTGATCTTGGCGCCGAACCCGCCACCGACGTCGGGGGTGATGACCCGAACGCCGCCTGCCTCCAGGCCGTTGGCGGCCTGGATGCCGTCGCGAGCGCCCTGGGCATGCTGGGTGGAGAGCCATTGCTGGAGGCGTTCACCCACCCAGGTGGCTGCTGAGGCGCGGGGCTCGAGCGGGCAGGGCGCCACTCGCTGGTTGACGATGCGCTCGGTGACGACCACTGGGCAGCCGGCGAAGAACGCGTCATCCGTCAGACCGGGCATGCCCAGCGCGGTCGAGTCGAACACGATGTTGCTGCCGGCGCTCTCGTAGATCAGCGTCGGGCTGGTGGCCGCCACCTCCATGTCGACCAGCACCTCGAGCGGTTCGTAGTCGACGATGACCAGCTCGGCAGCGTCCTCGCCCTGATACTGCTGCTCGGTGATGACGGCGGCGACCGGCTCGCCGACGTAGCGCACCCTGTCGCTGGCGAGCAGCGTCCGGGCCACGAGCGGGTTGAAGGCTGCGGGAACCGGCTGGAGGTCGAGCCCGGCGGCGGTGAACACCGCCACGACCCCCGGGCTGGCCTCGGCGTCACTCGTGTCGATCGACCGGATCGTCGCATGAGGCATGGACGACCGCACATAGGTGACGTGCAGCGCACCCTCGAGGAGCGGTTCGTCGAGGTCGGCCACGTACAGCCCACCGGTCGTCAGGAACTTCGGGTCCTCCCTGCGCAGGACCCGGGTGCCGAGGATGCTGCCTGTCATTCGTCCCCCTGAAGCGTCGGTCGGAGCGGACACTACGGGATGACGGGCGTGCTCCTGGCAGCCGAGACCTGGATCCCGGATCAGTAGCTCGGCCGCAGCGGGAAGCCGCTGACGCCGTGGTCGGCTCGCGTCGCGAGCGCCTGGTGCACCTGGAGGCGGCCCTGCTCGAAGCCCACCGCCGAGGCAGCCATGTAGAGGCGCCAGACGCGGGTGCGGCCGGGCATGGCTCAGCCCGTCGGGCTGACCCCGGCCGACCCCGGCGCAGCTGCGGGCGTCGCTGGCAGTCCCCGCGCTACGAGGATCCCCTGCAGCACCGAGTAGGGCCACCCCCCGGGCAAGGTCGCAGGCGGCGTGGGTGGCAGCACCGAATAGGCCCGCTCTCCCGGGCGGATCATCCCGTACTGCTGTCGGGCCAGCCGCTCCACCTGGCTCGGGTCTTGCAGCGACGTGACCCGGGCCGCCAGGGCATCGTTCTCTCGTGAGAGGACCTCGAGACGACGGTTGGTCTCGGCCACGACCGCTCGCTGGCCAAGCCAAGTCCTGGTCGGCAGCACGAGGAACAAGATGAGCCCGAGCGCGACGATCACGACGAGCGTGACCCACATCCCGAACAGCACCGGATGGCGAGCACGGCCGCCGGGCGGCGCAGCCACCGACGCCATCAGTCCGTGCCTCCGCGGGCTAGCGCGGACCGGCCGAGGAACGCCGCCGCTTCGTCCAGGTCGTCCTCGATGCGTAGCAGCTGGTTGTACTTGGCCACCCGATCCGAGCGCGCCGGTGCGCCCGCCTTGATCTGACCGCAGTTCGTGGCCACGGCGAGGTCCGCGATCGTCGTGTCCTCCGTCTCCCCCGAGCGGTGCGACATGACGCTCGTGTACCCGTGGCGCGTGGCGAGTGCCACCGTCTCGAGCGTCTCGGTCAGCGTGCCGATCTGGTTCACCTTGATCAACACGCTGTTGGCCACGCCGAGCGAGATCCCCTTGGCCAGCCGCGTCGTGTTCGTGACGAAGAGGTCGTCCCCCACGAGCTGCACGCGATCGCCGAGCGCCGTGGTCAGCGCCGCCCATCCGTCCCAGTCGTCCTCGGCCATCCCGTCCTCGATCGAGACGATGGGATACCGCTCCACCATCGACACCCAGTAGTCGGCGAGCTCGGCCGACGACAGGACCGTGCCCTCGCCGTCCAAGTGATACGCGCCGTCCCGGTAGAGCTCGCTGACGGCTGGATCGAGCGCGAGTGCGATGTCCGAACCAGGCGTGTAGCCCGCCACCTCGATCGCTTCGACGAGGGCCTTCAAGGGCTCCTCGTTGGTGGCCAGGTTCGGCGCGAACCCGCCCTCGTCACCCACACTCGTCGAGAGTCCGCGGGCCTTCAGGATGCCCTGGAGGGCGTGATAGGTCTCCACACCCCAGCGAAGCGCTTCGCGGAAGCTGGCGGCGCCGATCGGCATCACCATGAACTCCTGGAAGTCGACCGTGTTGTCGGCGTGCACGCCACCGTTGAGCACGTTCATCATCGGGACGGGCAGGATGTGCGCGTTGGCGCCACCGACGTAGCGGTAGAGCGGGAGGTCCAGCTCGGTCGCCGCGGCCCTGGCCACCGCCAGCGACACGCCCAGGATGGCGTTGGCCCCGAGGCGGGCCTTCGTGTCGGTGCCGTCGAGGTCGCCGAGCTGACGGTCGACGAGGCGCTGGTCGAGCGCGTCGATGCCATCGACCGCGTGGGCGATCTCGGTGTTCACGTGCTCGACCGCCCGCAGCACGCCCTTGCCGCCGTAGCGATCGCCGCCGTCGCGCAGCTCGACCGCCTCGTGCTCCCCGGTGGAGGCACCGGAGGGGACGATCGCCCGGCCGGTGGCACCGCTGTCGAGCAGCACCTCGACCTCGACCGTGGGGTTGCCCCGCGAATCGAGGACCTCACGCCCGACGACGTCGACGATCTCGCTCACGGACGCGCACCTCCGTTGTCAGGGGCTCCGCCGCCGGTCACGGTACAAGGATCGCCCCGCCGACTGGTGCCACCTCACCCGGTGACGGTGGGTCCAGCGCGCTCGACCGTGATGCGGATGAGCACCCGGCGGTCGCGCGTCATGGCCGCCCGGTAGTCGTCCCAATCGGGGTGCTCGCCGCTGACGAGCCGGTAGTAGCCGACGAGGCCGTCCATGGCTTCTGGCAACGACACCACCTCGGCCGGACCCTCCACCTGCACCCACGGACCGAAGAACCCATCGACGAAGCCGCAGTAGCTGGCCGATGGCGCCGAACGCAGGTTCCGAACCTTGTAGGCCGTCTCCCGGCTGGAGATCACGACGCGGCCGGCGTCATCGACCGCCGCAGCGACAGGTGATAGCTGCGGGCGACCGTCGGCGCGGATCGTGGCCAGCACGCCTCGGTGATGGGTTCGGAGGAACTCCCTGGCTTCGTCGACGTCCATCGGTCGAAGACTACGACCGCTCCCGCGCCTTGACCTCGTCCCAGAGCGCGTCGAGCGCAATCAGGTCCAGCTCGGGGAGTGTCAGCCCCCGGTCGGTGGCCAGCAGCTCGACACCCTCGAACCGCCCGCGGAACTTCGTCGTCGCTGCCCGCAGCGCGGCTTCCCCGTCGATGCCGAGGTGGCGTGCGACGTTGACCACGGCGAACAGAAGGTCGCCCAGCTCCTCGTGGCGGGCATCGGCGTCGACGGCATCGGTGAGCTCGGCCAGCTCTTCCGCGATCTTCGGGAGCGCACCGTGCGCGTCGTCCCAGTCGAAGCCGGCGGAGGCAGCCTTCTTCTGCACCTTCGCCGCGTAGGCCAGCGCCGGCAGCGCAGCCGGGATGCCCTCCATGAGCGACGAGCGACCCTTCTCGGCCACCTTCAGCTGCTCCCAGTTGTGAACGACCTCGGCGGCGCCGCCGACGTCGACCGCGGCAAAGACATGGGGGTGGCGGTACACGAGCTTGTCGTGGATGCCCCGGGCC
>CAZTVJ010000508.1:0-5270 GCA_964616935.1 uncultured Acidimicrobiales bacterium
CTGGATGCGGCGCACCTCGGCCTTGACGGCCCGGTCCAGCTCCAACGGCGACGACATCTCCGCGATCGTGACAAGCTGGTCGGCCGCCTCGATGAGCTGCGGGCGTAACACGGGGTCCAGGCTGTTCAAGCCCCGCCCCACCACATCGACGTGGGCGGCGCTGACCGTCCCGGCGTCGAGCGCATCACCGAAGACCGGGACCCGCCCGACGACACCCGCTCGTTCCAGGATCCGTTCGGCGTCCCGGGTCGAGGTGCGCGCCGCGTCGGCCATGACCTGCTCCGGGGCCGACGTGACCACCGCGAGCCGCGCCGCGAACACCACGGCCCGCCCTTCCAGGAACGACTGCAACCGGCGCAGATCCCCCACCCCCGCCGTGACCTCATCCCGGTCAGCGCACGCAACGTCCATCGACATCACCGCCTCGAGCAGCCGTTGCGCTTCGCCAACTTCCATGCGAACGAGTGTAGAGAGGGGGTGTTACAGAGTTCCCGAGCCCATCTCAACACTTCCCGCGTGGCGGGAGCTGCTCGCTGCGCACGACCTGCTGGGCCGTGGCCGCGCCGTCAGAGGTCGAAGGCGGCGAGGTCTCGCACGCCGCCTCCACCGCCGGCGCCGCCGGACCGGCGCCGCAAGGTCCGTAGGACCACGAAGCCGATGAGCAGCGCGCCGACCGTGAGCGCCATCACGATCGTGGCCAGTGCGTTCAGCGCCGGCGTGGACGCTCCGCGCGCCGACGTGTAGATCTTCATCGGCACCGTCTCGTTGCTGGCGTCGGTCGACAGGAACGACGAGATGACGAAGTCGTCGATGGACGTCGCGAACACCACGATGGCGCTGGCGAAGATGGCGGGCCAGAGCAGCGGGAGCAGCACCAGCCGGAAGGCCGAGAACGCGGACGCCCCGAGGTCGCGCGCCGCTTCCTCGTACTGGCGACCGATGGACAGCAGGCGACCCCGCACGATGATGACGACGAACGAGACGGTGAACGTGACGTGGCCGAGCAGCTGCGTGGGGAAGCCTCGGGGCACGCCGGTGTACAGCGTGGTGAACACGAGCAGCAGTGCCACCCCCATCACGATCTCGGGCGTCACCAGGGGGAACAGCATGAGCCAGCTCGAGGCCGTCGCGGCCCGGCTGCGCCAGCGCGCCAGGCCGATGGCGAGCAGGGTGCCGAGCGGTACGGCGATGAGGATCGAAAGCCCCGCCAGCATCAGGCTGTTCTTCAGCGCCACCCGGAGCTGTTCGTCGTGCCACACCGACTGGTTCGGGTCCTCCCAGTACCACCGCCACGAGAAGCCCTGCCACGCCGAGCGGCTCTTGCCGGCGTTGAACGAGAACTGGATGGCGATGAGCACGGGCACGAGCGACCACAGGATGTAGAGCCAGGTCATCAGCACCAGCCACCGTGGCCGACCCTTCGGATCGCGCACGAGGTCGTGGAGGAACCGGCCGAACCGCCTCATCGGCGGGACGTGGAGCTCACCGGGCCCGCTCATCGGGCCAGCTCCTTCTGGGCTCGATTCGTGGTCACCAGGTAGTAGGCCATCAGCACGAGCAGGAAGCCGGAGAGGATGAGCACGAGCGCAGCACCCACCTGGGGCTGGCTCGTGCCGCGCAGGAAGAACTCGATCTGGTTGCCGATCATCTCCGTGCGCGGCGAACCGGACAGGTAGCCGTTGGTGTAGTAGTCGCCGAACATGGGCAGCGCGGTGATCACGCTGGCGGCGAGCAGCCCGGGGATGGACAGCGGGAACGTGACCCGACGGAAGGTCTGGGTACGCGACGCACCCAGGTCTCGCGCGGCCTCCAGCAGCCGCTCGTCGATGCGTTCGAGCGAGGCGTAGAGCGGCAGGATGAAGAACGGCACGTAGCCGTAGGTGAGGCCGAGCACGACGGTGACCGGGTCGCCCGCCAGCCAGTTCCTGGGGGCGTCGATGAGGTGGAGGAACTGCAGGATGCGGTTCACGTAACCGTCGACCTGCAGCAGCGTCGTCCAGGCGAGCATCCGCATCAGGTAGCTGATCCAGAAGGGCACGACGAGCAGCACCAGCAGGAGTCCCCGCCAGCGCCCGGCCTTGCGAGCGACGTAGTACGCGATGGGGTAGCCGATCAGCGCGCAGAGCAGCAGCGTGATGCCGACGTACCAGAACGTCCGCACGAAGACGCCGCCGAGGTCGCCGCCGAACACGCGCCCGATGACGTCGTTCATCGACGTGAAGTCCCAGCGCAGCGGGTTCCACTCCGGGCGAGCCGAGCTGAAGATCGGGTCGAGCTGGCCGAAGGCAACGGCCATCACCGCGTAGAAGGGCACCACGAACAGCACCAGCAGCCACACGGTGCCGGGTGCCGCGAACCAGCCCCACACCGAGCCGCTACCGCTGCGCCGGCCGCGACGCGAGGTCGTCGCCGCGGAGGTGCTCACGTCAGGTGCCGGCGTTGAAGCCGGACCACGCGGTGTTGTAGAGCGCCTCGGTGGCGGGGGGCAGGAACAGCAGCCGGTAGCCGTTGGCGATGTCGCTGCCCGTCAGCACGGCGCCTTCGAGCGACGCCGGCACGAGCTCGTCGGCCACCAGGGCAGCGGCGTCCAGGCCCTGGATGGGCGGCTGGTAGCCGTTCCAGCCGAGGTTCAGCTTCGCGTTCTCGGGATCGAGCATGAAGTCGATGAACAGGTGGGCCAGGACCGGGTTCTCGGCGTCCTTCATCACGAGCATCGTGTCGTTGTTGACGACGCCCAAGCGGTCCTGCGGGTACCACCAGCCGACGACCGAGGGGTCGGTGCCCTCGGGTAGGTAGCTCGCCACCCCGGCAATGGGGTCGCCCGACCAGGCCTGGGCGATGGTGAGGTTGCCTTCCGGGATGTCCTTGTAGCCCTCGATCGTCACCCGGATGTTGGAGACGTCGGTGAGCTCCTTCAGGTCCTTGCCCGCCTGCTCGATCTGCGCCTTGTCCGCGGTGTTCACATCGGTGATGCCCTTGCGCAGCAGGGCCAGCGCGATGCCTTCGCGCTTGTCGTCGAGGACGGACATCTGACCCTTGTAGGTGGGGTCCCAGAAGATGTTCCAGCCCTTCTCCTCGATCACCTTCGGGTCCACCCTGTCGGTCCGGTACATGATTCCGGTGCCGAACACGGTGTAGGGCACGGTGTACTGCGAGCCCCTGTCGTAGAACGGGTCCTGGAACTCGGGCAGGATCTTCGAGAAGTTCGTCAGGTAGCTGCGGTTCAGCGGGCGGGCCAGCTTGCCGGCGACCACCTTCGGCAGGTTGTTGGTGGAGGCGGACAGGAACAGGTCCGTCTTCACCTGGCCGGCGCGCAGCTTCTCGACCGCCTCGTCGTCGGTGTCGAAGGTGGTGACGTCCACCGACACGCCGTACTTCTCCTCGAAGGCCGTGATGACCTCTTCGTTGATGTAGTCGGGGTAGTTGAAGATCTTGAGCGTGCCCTGCTCGGGCGGCAGCCCGTCGGCGATGGGCTTGTTGTCGTCGAAGATCGGCAGGGTCACGGGCTTGGCCGGAGTGCCCGCCAGCGCGTCAGCCCCACCTGCGCTGGACGAGGCGTCGTCGCTTCCGCAGGCGGCAAGGGTGGCGGCTCCGCCAGCAAGGGCCAAGGCCACGGCGGCACCTCGCAGGACGCGCTCTCGACGGCTCCAACGGTTGCTCATCCCCCGGACCTCCCCTGTGGCAACGGAGCATTCTTACCCCGCGGGACCGCGCTCATGGCGGCGGCTGGCTCGTACCATACTGATTGACGAGTCAGTCAGGAAAGGGCAGCATGGATCCGATGAGCACGCCGCTGAGCACGAACGCATCGAGTTGGGACGCGGTGATCGTTGGTGGTGGCCACAACGGCCTCGTCACCGCGGCGTTCCTGGCCAAGGCCGGGTTGCGCACCGTGGTGCTGGAGGCCCGACCCGTCGTCGGTGGCGCGGCGATCACCGAGGAGCCGTGGGGCCCGGAGTTCAAGGTCACCTCGCTCTCCTACGTGATGAGCCTCATGCCCGATGCCATCGTGACCGGCCTCGGCCTGGAGCGGTTCGGCTACCGGGTGTTCCCCATGGGGCCCAGCTACCTCCCGCTGCCCGACGGTCGCGCGCTGACGATGGGCGAGGACCCCGCCGACCGGTTCGACAGCGTGGCGCGCTTCTCCAAGCGCGACGCCCAAGCCCTGGAGCGGTGGGACGCGTGGATGGAGGGCATCGGCGCGGTCCTCGGTCGGCTGCTCACCCAGGTGCCGCCCAAGGTGGGCTCGAAGCGCCCGGCCGACCTGGTCGACCAGCTCCGCCTGGCCTGGCAGCTGCGCGGCCTCGACGTGCGGACGGCGGCGGACGCCACCCGGCTGTTCTCGATGTCGATCGGTGACCTCTTGCGGGAGTGGTTCGAGACCGACGCCGTGCAGGCGATGATGGCCGTGAACGGCGTCATCGGCACGTGGGCGGGACCCGAGGCCCCTGGCACGGCGTACGTCATGCTGCACCACTCCATCGGCGACGTCGGCACGGGCAACGTGGGCGCGTGGGGGTTCCCCGAGGGCGGCATGGGCGCGGTGTCGGCATCGATCGCCCAGGCGGCGACATCGTTCGGCGCGGTCGTGCGGACCGCGGCGCCGGTCGAGCGGATCCTCACCCGCGGCGGCGAGGTCACGGGCGTTGCACTGGTGAGCGGCGAGGAGCTGCATGCGCCGATCGTCGTCACGGCGACGCACCCCCAGCTCACGTTCCTCCGCCAGCTCGACCCGGCCGACCTGCCCGACGACTTCGTCGCCCGCCTGCGCAGCTGGCGCAGCCGCAGCGGCACGGTGAAGGTGAACCTGGCGTTGTCCGAGCTGCCCGACTTCGTGGCCGACCCGGGCGTGGACCTGCAACCCCACCACACCGGAGCGATCGAGCTGGCCCACTCGCTCGAGTACCTGGAGACCGCCTTCCAGGAGGCTCGCACGGGCACTGCGGCCACGCGGCCCTTCAGCGACGGCTGCATCCCCAGCTCGCTCGATCGCAGCCTCTGCCCGGAAGGCACGCACATCATGAGCCTGTTCACCCAGTGGGTGCCGGCCGAGTGGGCAGGGGAACCGCACCAGGCGGAGCTGGAGGCCTATGCAGACCGCGTGATCGAGGGCTACGACGAGGTGGCGCCGAACCTCAAGCGCTCCATCCTGCACCGCCAGGTGATCGGTCCCTACGACATGGAGCACACCTACGGGCTCGTGGGCGGCAACATCTTCCATGGCGAGCTGTCGGTCGACCAGCTGTTCCACAACCGTCCGGCCGCCGGTT
>CAZTVJ010000509.1:0-1832 GCA_964616935.1 uncultured Acidimicrobiales bacterium
GGGTCGTCGCCCACCTCGTGGCCCTTCGAGCCGAGGTACCGAGCGGCCAGAGCGACCATGGCGAGGACGACGGCGAGCAGCAGGAGGTAGCCGACGAAGCTGGCCCCGTTCAGGGCCTTGGCCAGACCCTCCTGGCTGAGCGCGAAGTTGACCTCGCCCAGCGGCTGGTCGAGCACGCCGAGGACGAGGTCGGGGAACGAGATCAGCACCACCCCGAGCAGGCCGAACACGGCCAGCGCGCGAGCGGGCCGGCCCGGGAGCCGCCGGCCCCACAGCTTCGGGCCCCAGAAGACCAGCCCGCCGAGAGCGGCCAGGAGCCCCGCCAGCAGCACGTAGTTGAACTGGCCCAGCTCGTACTGCGTGTCGTCGAGCGCCAACCCCTTGATGGGGGTGAGCGCGCCGGCCGCGGCACCGACGAGGGCCATGAGACCCGCGCCCAGCGCGAAGAACAGCGGCGAGGCCAGCCGGGGCTTGCCCGCCTTCAGGGCCAGCCCCCACAGCAGCAGCATGGCGAGGACGGGCACGAACGCCACGACGTTCGTGACGACGTAGAACGCCTCCTCGGTGACGTTCGGGGAGAGCACCGGCTGGAGGTAGGCACCGAACGACAGCGCCGCGGCAACACCGAGCGCGCCGAGGACGGTGAACCGCTGCGGCTGGCGCACCCTGGACATGACAGGAACGATGTCGCCGATCATGGCGAGGCCGATGAGGGCGTACACGTACGTCTGCGGTTGGCTGACCGCCCAGTCCAGGTAGCCGCCCACGCCAAGGTTGCCGCCGAACACGAGGCGCCCGTAGTGGTGGTCGGTGTAGAGCAGCACGAGATCACCGACGAGCACGGGCAGGGCGAGCAGGAGCATGGAGCCGGTGACGAACGTGCCCCAGGCCAGCACCGGCATGCGGCCGAGCGTCATGCCCGCGGTGCGCAGCGTGAGCGTGGTGGTGACGACGCACACCGTCCCGAGGAGCAGCGAGACCACGAGCAGCCCGAACGACACGAGGAAGAGGTCGACCGCCTCGGAGTCACCGCCGCCCGGCCCGCCGTTCAGGGCGTAGGACAGGATCATGAGCGCCGAGCCGAGGAGCCAGCCCCAGAAGGACAGGGCGACCGCCCGTGGGAACGCGATGCGGTGGGCGCCGACCTGCAACGGCACGATGGCGATGGCCAAGCCGAGGAGGAGCGGCAGGACGCCGACGAACACCAACCCGTACCGGTAGAGGCTGAGCAGCTGCAGCACCGAGCTGAGGCGCAGGAGCTGAGCGCTCGACGCGTCGACGCGCTCCACGGCGAGGAGCCCGCCGACCACCAGCGCGCCCATGACGGCCACCAGGGCGACCCCGACGTACATGCGTCCGAGCCGCTTGTGGTCGATCGTCATGAACCAGCCGGCGAGGCCCGAGGGCGTCCGCGCCGGGCGACGCGCCGGGGCGGCGACCGTTGCCGCGGCCTCGTGCACCTCAGGCGGGTTCTCGGTGATGGTCATGGCAGCTCCACGCGCGCGTCGTCGCCGCGGCTACGACGCGCAGGAGAGTGGTCGGATGTCGAGAGCGAACACTACCCATCCCGGCGTGAGCGTCAGAAAACCCTCGCCGGTACCCGCTACCAGCCGTGTTGGACGAGCGTGTCGACGGCGATGGCGCCGAACAGCACCGTCACGTAGGTGATCGAGAAGGAGAACACGCGCATGGCGACACGAGGCTCCGGGGTTCGCCGCAATCCCAGGCAGCCACTCACGAACACGGCTCCCAGCACGAGCGCCGTGAGGCCGTAGATCATGCCGAGACCGGCCACCGGGACCAGGACGAGGCTGAGCGCCCAGAGCAGGACC
>CAZTVJ010000510.1:0-3236 GCA_964616935.1 uncultured Acidimicrobiales bacterium
GGCCGTCGTGGTCACCGTGGTAGGCGTTGCGGCGCTCGGGTTCGGGTCGTTCGTCCCGGCGAGCGCAGCCGCGAGCCCTCCAGCAGTCGCGTACGGATTCAACGAAGGGGTCGGCACCGCAGTTGCGGATTCGTCGGGGAACGGGCGCAACGGCACCGCCGTCGGCACGACGTGGGCGAGCGCCGGACGTTTCGGTTCGGCGATCTCCTTCAACGGCTCCTCGAGCCGCGTCACGAGCTCATCGGCGGTCAGCCTCGGGACCGCGTTCACGTTGATGACGTGGATCTTCAACCCTGCGGCGAGCGGCTACGAAACCGTTGCCGCCATTGGAACGACGCGCGACATCTTCCTTTACGACGGCACGCTGTGGTTCCACGACGGCTCGAGCGACCGGAGCCTCGGCGCGGCGATCGCCGCCGGGCGCTGGGTGCATCTCGCGGTGACCTACGACGGCTCGAACCTTCGTTCCTTCGTCGACGGTGCTGCAGCCGGCACCCCGGTGGCGCTGTCGCTTCCGTCCATCTCGGCCCCGCTCGATGTCGGCTCATGGCCTTCGGGCGGTGGGAGCTACGACGCGTTCAGCGGGACGATCGACGAGGTGCGGCTCTACACGAGTGCTCTCACCGCCGCCGAGATCGGTACCGACATGAGCACGCCGATCGCAGGCGGCGTCGTGGTCGACACGAGCCCGCCCGTCCTCAGCGCGGCTCAGCCGAGCGGCACACAGCCCTCGGGTACCACGCAAGCGGCCGTCCAGGTCACGACGAGCGAAGCCGCAACCTGCCGGTACGGCTCCACGCCGGGCGTGGCCTACGCGTCCATGGCGTCCGCCTTCACCTCCACCGGAGGAACCAGCCACACCACGACCGTGTCGGGCCTCGTCAACGGCGGTAGCTACAGCTTCGCGGTGCGCTGCCGCGACGCCGCCGGCAACGCCAACCTCAGCGATGCCACCGTGGCCTTCGCCGTGGCGAGCGCGGCCACGGGCGGCTCGTCCTTGCGCTTCTTCGGCAACGGGACGGGCCACATCGACCGGGTTCGCATACCGCTGACGCCGGCAAAGACGGTGAACGTCGGAGGCAACCTCACCATCGAATGGTGGATGAAGACCTCTGGCCCGCTCGTCAACGCCAGCTGCAGCACCTACAACGACGCGTGGATCAACGGCAACATCCTGATCGATCGCGACGTCTACGGCGGCGGTGACTACGGCGACTACGGCGTCAGCCTCTTCGGCAACGGCGGTGGGACGATCGCCTTCGGCGTCAGCCGCGGCTCGAGTGGCACCACGCTGTGCAGCACGGTCGGGGTGGCCGACGGGGCTTGGCACCACGTCGCCGTCACCCGATCGACGAGCTCGGGCGTCATGGCGATCTTCATCGACGGTCAGCTCCGTGGGACCCGCACCGGCCCGACAGGGAACGTCGGCTACCGGGAGGGCCGCTCAGGTGCCTCCGATGATCCTTACCTGGTGCTCGGAGCCGAGAAGCACGATGCCGGCGCACAGTTCCCGAGCTACCCCGGGTGGCTCGACGAGCTGCGGGTCAGCAACACCGTGCGCTACACGTCCGACTTCGTCGCCCCCCGCGTGCTCCTCAGCAGGGACGGACCTACGGTCGCGCTCTACCACTTCGACGAGGGCACCGGCATCACGCTGGGCGACGTCACCGGAGCCAACCCGGGCACCATGCTGGTGGGCGGTTCGCCGGTGGGGCCGCTGTGGTCGACCGACGTACCGTTCTGATCCCGCCGACGAGCTCGAGGAGCTGACCCATGGCCGGTCTCGCGATCATCACCGAAGCGTGCATCGACGTGAAGGATCGAGCCTGCGTCGATGTCTGCCCGGTGCAGTGCATCTACGAGTTCGATCCGCAGCAGAACCTGTTGTTCTCCGAGGAGCAAGCGGGCAGCGGGACCATCGAGAACACGCACACGCCGAACCCTGACGCGATCAGCGTCTTCGGCGACAGCGTCCTGTACGTGAACCTCGACGAGTGCACCTCCTGCACGGCCTGCTACCAGCCCGACGTCTGTCCCGTCGGTGCGATCTACTCCGAAGAGCACCTACCGGATGGATCGCCGACGAGCGCCAAGTACAACGCGGAGGATGCGAACAAGGGCCACGACCACACCTTCTTCCTCCAGCACAGCCGCGAGGTGTTCGCGGACTAGCGCCGATCGTGGTGGCGCCGCCCAGCCAGTGGCGCTTCCGGCGCGCGGGTGTA
The DNA here is from genome assembly GCA_964616935.1 of uncultured Acidimicrobiales bacterium. GTDB lineage: Bacteria > Actinomycetota > Acidimicrobiia > Acidimicrobiales > Ilumatobacteraceae > CAZTVJ01. The sequence goes on from CAZTVJ010000510.1 coordinate 2,226, forward strand.
CCATCAGTTCGACACGACAAGCACCCCAACGTGTCGGGTCGGCCATGGCTGGCTCGGGAGCGATGCTCCGGACCCTGGTAGCGCGTCATCCACCGTGACTGGTGCCAGGAGGCGGCCATGACGCTCACCGACAGCGCATCCGTCACCACGCGCGGCCGTGCGGCGTGCATCGACGGGGAGGGCGAACCCACCGTCGTCTGGCTGCGTGGCGAGCAGGACGCCTCGACGTTGGAGGAGCTGTCGCGCACCCTGGCGACGGCCATGGCGCTCGAAGATGTCGATCTCCTCGTGGACGTGAGTGGGGTGCAGTTCATGGGCGCGGCGCCGGTCGGGGTCTTCGGGCAAGCCCGCGAGCTCCTTCGACTGCGATCGAGGTCGTTGGGGTTTCGGTCCCCCTCGACGTGCGTGCGACGCGTCCTCGATCTGTGCGGTCTCACGGACCTCGTCGACGGGCCGTGAGCGGTGGTCGGCGAACGCAGACTCCGGATCCTCGACCGGCTCAGCGGCCGCACCGCCGCGGGGCTGGAGACGAGGCGCTTGTGCGAGGTCTGCGCTGAGGTCACTGCCATGACGGGGGCGGGGATCATGCTGATGTCCGGTGATCTGCCACGAGGCTCGCTGTGCACCACCGACCAGGTGAGCAAGCTCATCGAGCGGCTGCAGTACACGCTGGGCGAGGGGCCGTGCGTGGACGCGTACCAGTACGACCGACCCGTGCTCGAGCCGGATCTGGCCGAGCCCAGCACGCCGCGATGGCCTGGCTTCTCCGGTCCTGCGACCGAGGCGGGAGCGCGCGCCGTCTTCGGGTTTCCACTGCGAGTCGGAGCGGTCCGCCTCGGGGCACTCAACCTGTACTGCGACCGGCCGGGGCAGCTCACCGACGACCAGCACGCCGACGCGTTGGTCATGGCCTCCGTCGCCGCCGAAGCGGTCCTGGTGCTGCAGGCGCACGCGCCTGCAGGCCAGCTTGCCGCGGAGCTGGAGGCCAGCGCCGACTTCCAGTACGTGGTG
>CAZTVJ010000511.1:0-12820 GCA_964616935.1 uncultured Acidimicrobiales bacterium
TCGCGCCGCGTGCGCCTCGTCGCTGATGCTCCTATGTCAAGTGAAGAGAGGGCAGTACACCTCGTGGGCGTTCGGGCGCCGGCTGCGAGCCGCCGGCCTCCTCGCCAGCCTCGGCTCGGTCGGAGACCGCTACGACGATGCCCTGGCCGAGTTGTTCTTCGCCACCCTGGAGACCGAGCTGTTCGACCGGCGTTCGTGGCCCACCCGCCGAGAGCTCGGCGTGGCCGTGTTCGACTACCTCGAAGGGTTTGTCACGACCCGCCGCCACTCCGCTCGGCTACCACAGCCTCGCCACCTACCAAGCCCGCTTGCGAGCCCGACAGCGCATCTCGATCCCAGAAGCTCATGACCGAACACGCGTACGACGCTGCAGTGCCCTCAGAAGTCCCGCTGCCACAGCGTGTCGTCTGTATCAACACACACGACGGTTCGGCTCTTTCACGGACCGTCGGACACCCCAAATCATCCCCGTCCGGGAAATCGGGGGAACTCCACCTCGTCGTTACTGCCTTCAGACAGCCGCGACGATCGCGGCGCCCCTGCACGTGGTGGATGGCCGGCTACCCGCCGGTCCCCACCTCGACCGTTTGACTCAGGCACGTGCCGTCCATAGTCTGCGGAGAAATCACTTGTGGGAAAAATGGAATGGGGCGGTCCACGATGTTTCAACGTCGCTCGCTGCGCACACTCGTCACATTCGCTTGCATTACGTCTATATTGGTCGGCGCAGCGGCGAGCGCTGCTGCGGCGCCGGGTTCGCGTTCGCCCGAACCGGCTGCATCTCGGCCAGTGAAGGGTGGGTGGGCACCGTTCCCAGGAGACACCGTCAGCCCATCTTCAGCCTCGACCCCGATAAGCGCCGGCGGGTGCAGTTATCAGCAGTACAACGATGATCCCCATCTCTCAGGCGGCGATGTCTCGATCCATGGCTGGTGGCAGCGCTACTCAGGCACATGCCCAGCCCAGAACAGGGTGAAAGTTGCGCTCCAAGCATATTGGTGCGACTTCAGCTGCTATTGGCGGGACGTTGCGGTCTCTCCAACCGGTACCTTTTATCAGGGCCCCGGGTCGGGGAAATGGGCCAATGCCAGACGCCGGTGTGGGTCAGCCAGTGCGCCAGTAGAGTGGCGCGGTTGGACTGACGTCGACTTGATTGGAATCAATGATCCGTCGGCGGTCACGATCTCCAACTGGGCCAACTTCTACTGTTCTCCCGGGTGATCGTCGGCACAGGCGGCTCCTCTCTGTCAGGTGGGCGACGTGAGTGATGGCACCTCCAACGGAGCTTGGTCAGAGTATCCAGGTGAGGTCGAGGACGATCATCCTGGGCGAACGTATGTCCGCGACGACGGTGAAGCACTTAGTTCCGGCTCGATCGCTGCGGTGGTCGGACTGGGCGCAATCTGCGGACTGCATGGCGGAGACCATGATGATCATGGTCAGTCACGGAGCTTCTGGGTCAGCGAGTTCGCTCGACTGGCGAATGGCCGACGAGTGATCCTTCACGACGCGCGCGGCTTTACTATTGGAACTCCAATCGGGCCGGGCGCCGCTGGCGCCATCCAGGCCGGCCTTGCACGGGAGAACATCATCGACACAGTGCTCGCAGTTGTGCTTCCTGATCCTGAGGATGGCGAGGCACATCCTTGGGCATGGCTTGCCCACTTGGCTCACACTCGTAGTCTCAAGGTCACCGCAGAGGACCTCCGTGGCGTCCCGTACGAGGTGGTTCTCACTGACAGCCTGGCTCGATGGCTTGACGTTTCCTGAAGCTCCAAGCCGCGTGCGCTGCCCGGGCCGAGGCCGGGCTCAACGCCTGCCTCCCGCCCTACGTGCGCCTGGACACCGGCTCGGGCTGCAGGGAGCGAACATGTCACCGCCATCGGGCAGGTTCCTTTGCTTCACAATTGGCGCACGCGGTGGCGTCACCGTTGAGCACGGCCAACGCTGCGGCCACCGCGTCGACGGTGTCGCTCTTGCCGCGCCGGCGGCGCCGCTGTCGAATGGGACGACCCACCTCGATCACCTCGATCCCGACGTCCAACAGGTGCCGGGTCAGACCCTTGCCGTAGGAACCGGTGCCCTCCACCCCGACCCCGTGGAGCGGCCCGAAGGTGGTCAGCCACCGGGCCAACGCCCGGTAACCGGCGCCGGTCGCCGCGAACTCACGGGTGGCGAGCACCCGACCGACCGGGTCCACGACGCCAGCCATGTGAGGGTCACGTCCGTTCGGCCGGTCGGTGCGGGGACACCCGCGACCCGACAAGCAGCGGATCAGCGAAAGGACAACTACAAGCCGTCGGGCGCTTCCAGAGCCACGCCAACCGGGTCAATCGGGTCTCCCACCCACATCATCCCTAAACGGCGCTTCCCTCGACGCGCTGATTGGCGGGCTCGTCGTCCGCTGCGCTTTTTCCTCCGCCGCGTGCGCCTCGTCGCTGGCGCTTCCCTCGGCGCGCCTGAGCCTGGGCTGAGCGGACGACGGAGCCTCCCGCCGCCTGCCCTGCGAGACTGGATTGGTGAGCATCGTCCGGGTCGCGGTGGCCGGCTCGTCCGGGTCGATCGGCACCCAGACGCTCGACGTGGTTCGGGCCGAGCCCGATCGGTACGAGGTGGTCGGCCTCGGTGTCGGTTCGTCCATCGAGGTCCTCATCGCGCAGGCCCTCGAGATGCGGCCCAAGGTCGTGGCTGTGGCCGATCCGGCGCGGCGTGGCGAGGTGGCGGCCGCGCTGCCCTTCGCGGAGGTCATCGGAGACATGGCCGGCCTCGTGGCGGATGCCGACGTCGTGGTGAACGGTGTCGTGGGGTTCGCCGGCCTCCCCGTCACGCTCGAAGCCCTGAGGGCCGGCAAGCGGCTCGCCCTCGCCAACAAGGAGTCGCTCATCGCGGCCGGTCCCGTGGTGCAGCCGCTGCGGTCGACGCCAGGCGCAGAGCTCGTCCCGGTCGACTCCGAGCACTGCGCCGTCCACCAGTGCCTACGGGCGTCGGTCGCGCCAGGTCGTGAGCTGGCGCGCATCGTGCTGACGGCGAGCGGCGGCCCCTTCCGCGGGCGAACCAAGGCCGAGCTGGCCGAGATCACCGTGGACGAGGCGCTGGCCCACCCGACGTGGACCATGGGTCCCAAGATCACCGTCGATTCCTCGACGCTCATGAACAAGGGCCTCGAGGTGATCGAGGCCCACGAGCTGTTCGGTGTCGGGTACGACGACATCGACGTCGTGGTGCACCCGCAGTCCGTGGTGCACTCCATGGTGGAGTTCAGCGACGGGTCGACGATCGCCCAGCTCTCGATGCCGGACATGCGCCTGCCGATCGGCTATGCGCTGGCCTATCCCGAGCGCATCGCGACGCCGTTCGGCCGCATCGACTGGCACCAGCTGCATCGCCTCGACTTCGAGCTGCCGGACGTCGACACGTTCCGCTGCCTCGCCCTGGCCTACGAGGCCGGTCGCATCGGGGGCACGGCGCCGGCCTGGCTGAACGCGGCCAACGAGGTCGTGGTCCAGGCGTTCCTGGGCGGGCGCATCCGTTGGATCGTCATCCCTGACGTCCTCGATGCCGTCCTTTCCCGGCATGATGGAGCGGTGGCCGACAGCGTGGATGCCGTGATCGACGCCGATCGGCGCGCCAGGGCCGTGGCCGACGAGATCGTGAGGAACCAACCGGCATGACCGATCTGCAGCAGCGCCCCAGCAGCTGGCCGCCCCCCGACCCGTCGGCCCGCCACGAGCCGACGGAGGCTCCGCCGGTCGAGAAGAGCAACATCGGTCGGCTGGCGATCCTCGTCGGTCTGGTGCTCGCCCTCGGCGTCTTCTTCTCGTGGTGGGCCGTCCTCGTCGTCGTGGGCTTCCTGCTCATGCTCTTCGTCCACGAGCTGGGCCACTACCTGGCGGCGCGCCGGGCCGGGATGAAGGTCACCGAGTTCTTCCTCGGCTTCGGGCCCCGGGTGTGGTCGTTCCGGCGCGGCGAGGTGGAGTACGGCTTGAAGGTCGTCCCCCTCGGCGCCTACGTGCGCATCATCGGCATGAGCAACCTCGAGGACGTCGACCCGGCCGACGAGGGCCGCACCTACCGGGCCAAGGGCTACTGGAGCCGCCTCTGCGTCGCCGTGGCCGGTGTGGCCATGAACTTCGCCCTCGCCCTCGTGCTGCTGTTCATCGCGCTGATCGGCTTCGGCGTACCGCAGGAGAACCGCTGGGTGGTCGACACGTTGTCGATCGACAGCCCCGCCACCAACGCGCAGATCCTGCGAGGCGACCAGATCGTCGCCGTCGACGGTCGACGAGCCGAGACGTTCGCCGGCATCACCGACATCATCCGGGCCCGGCCCGGGGAGACGGTCACGCTCACGATCGTTCGCGACGGCGCCGAGATCACCAAGACGGTCACGCTGGCGGCCAACCGACCGGGAGGCACCGAGCGGGTCGGCTTCCTCGGCATCGGTCCCACCTACCCCAGCGAATCGGTCGGCGTGCTCGACGGTGTCCAGCAGAGCTTCAGCGAGTTCGGCCGCATCACCTACCAGTCGATGGCCGGCCTGGGGAAGATCTTCAGCCCCGGCGGCTTCCAGAACTACGCCGACCTCCTGGCGGGCAGCACGACGGCGGACCCGACCCAGCGGCTGCTCTCGCCCGTCGGGGCCGTGAAGGTGGGTGCCGAGGTGGCGGAGGCCGACTTCGGCAACCTCATCCTGCTGCTGGCGTCGATCAACATCTTCGTCGGCCTGCTGAACCTCATCCCGCTGCTCCCGTTCGATGGTGGGCACATCGCCATCGCCACCTACGAGGCCGTCCGCTCCCGGCCGGGCCGGCCCTACCGGGCCGACGTCCGCAAGCTGCTGCCGTTCAGCTACGCGATCATCGCCGTGTTCCTGCTGCTCTTCATCGGGAACTTCTACCTCGATCTGCGCCTCTAGACGTGTTCGAACGTCGCACGACCCGCCAGATCCAGGTCGGCAAGGTTGCGGTCGGCGGTGACGCGCCAATCAGCGTGCAGTCCATGACGACGACGAAGACCGCGGACGTCGAGGGCACGCTCCAGCAGATCTACGCCCTGGCCGGTGCCGGCTGCGACATCGTCCGTTGCACGTGCAACGAAGTCGAGGCGGCCGACGGCTTGGCGCAGATCGTGCCCCGGTCACCGCTCCCGGTCGTCGCCGACATCCACTTCCAGTACAAGCTGGCCCTCGCCGCGCTCGACGCCGGCGTGCACCAGCTGCGGTTGAACCCGGGCAACATCCGCAAGCCCGACCAGATCCGCACGGTGGCCCGAGAGGCGAAGGATCGGGGCATCTCGACTCGCATCGGGGTGAACGCCGGCAGCCTCGATCCCGAGCTCGAGGAGCGCTACGGCTACAACTCGCCGGTCGCCATGGTCGAGTCGGCCAAGAAGGAGATCGGCTACTTCGAGGACGAGGGCTACGACCTCATCGAGATCTCGGTGAAGTCGTCGAACCCGAAGGTGATGATCGAGGCCTACCGGATGCTGGCCGACGTCACCGAGCACCCTCTGCATCTCGGCGTCACCGAAGCCGGCCCGATGCCCCAGGGCCTGGTCAAGGCCACCGCCGGCATCGCGACCCTGCTGATGGAAGGCATCGGCGACACCATCCGCTACTCGCTCACGGCCGACCCGGTCGAGGAGGCCAAAGCCGGCCGTGTGCTGCTGGAGAGCCTTGGCCTGCGTGAGCGCCGGGGCCTCGACCTCATCGCCTGCCCGTCCTGTGGTCGAGCCGAGATCGACGTGATCAAGGTGGCGGGCGAGGCCCAGGCCGCGCTCGAGGGCCTGAAGATCCCCATCCAGGTGGCGGTGATGGGCTGCGTGGTGAACGGCCCGGGTGAGGCCCGCTCGGCCGACCTCGGCATCGCTGCCGGCCGCAAGCGGGGCCACCTGTTCATCGACGGCACGGTGGTGAAGGTTGTCCCCGAGACCGACATGGTCGCAGAGCTGGTGAAGCTGGCCGACGTGCTGGTTCGTGACGGCAAAGCCGCAGCGCTCGCCGCGGCCGACCCGAACGCCGCGGTCGAGGCCGAGAAGGACCGCCAGGCCCTCCTCGACATCCAGGGGCTCGACGCCAACCAGAGCGAGCAGCGCATCGACATGATCCACAAGCGCATCGACGGCGCACCCGACTGATCCGTCGCAATCCCGACATCTTGGCGTCGTGCCGCTCTGAGCGGCGTCTCGCCGACAAGTTCGGACGATCGGGCCGGGCCGGCCGGTAGCCTGCGCCGCCATGGCCAAGGCCCCCATCCTCACCCCTCAGGCCGAGGATTTCCCCCGCTGGTACCAAGACGTCGTGGCCAAGGCGGAGCTGGCCGACAACGGGCCCGTGCGCGGCACCATGGTCATCCGCCCCTATGGCTACGCCATCTGGGAGCGCATGCAGGCCGAGGTCGACGCCCGCATCAAGGCGGCCGGCGCCGCCAACTGCTACTTCCCGATGTTCATCCCGGAGAGCTACCTGCGTCGCGAGGCCGACCACGTCGAGGGGTTCGCTCCCGAGGTCGCTGTGGTGACCCATGCTGGTGGCAAGGACCTGGAGGAAGCGATCGTCGTCCGCCCGACGAGCGAGACCATCATCAACACCTACTTCTCGAAGTGGGTGCAGAGCTACCGCGACCTGCCGATGCTGTTGCACCAGTGGGCCAACGTCGTTCGCTGGGAGCTGCGCCCCCGCCTGTTCCTGCGCACCACCGAGTTCCTCTGGCAGGAGGGCCACACCTGCCACGCCAGCTCGGAGGATGCGAAGGCCTACGCCGAGCAGATCCTCTTCGACGTGTACGCCGACTTCATGGTGGAGGTGCTGGCCATCCCCGTGCTCACCGGGCGCAAGACCGCCAAGGAGCGCTTCCCCGGGGCCATCAACACGCTGGCGTGCGAGGCACTCATGCGCGACGGCAAGGCCCTGCAGATGGGCACCAGCCACGAGCTGGGCCAGAACTTCTCGAAGGCGTTCGGCACCCAGTTCTCGACGGAGGCGGGCACGCAGGAGTACGTCTGGCAGACCTCATGGGGGGTCAGCACGCGGATGATGGGCGGCCTGATCATGGCGCACGGCGACGACCGCGGGCTGCGCCTCCCACCCCGCATCGCGCCGACCCAGGTCGTCGTGCTCCTCGTGCGGGACGAGGACGGCACCGGGGTGGCAGCCGGCGCACTGACGGCCGAGCTGGCCGCGTCCGGTGTCCGGGTGCAGCTCGATGCCGCCACCGACCAGAGCTTCGGACGCCGGGCGACGGACTGGGAGCTGCGAGGCGTTCCGTTGCGCATCGAGGTGGGTCCGCGAGACCTCGCCGAGGGGCTGGTCACGCTTGTTCGCCGTGACACGGGCACCAAGGACCAGGTGCCGGTGGCGGCGGTCGCGGCCCTGGTGCCGGGCCTGCTCGATGCGATCCAGGTCGACCTGCTGGCCGGGGCAACCGCCGACCGGGAAGCCCGCACGGTCGAGGCCGCGACGGTCGACGAGGCCGGCGCTGCCGCCCAGCAGGGCTTCGCCCGCGTTCCCTGGCAGGAGCTGAGGAGCAACGACGGCGAGGCGAGGCTGCGCGAGGTGGGAGCCACGGTGCGGATGCTGCGCCGGCCTGACGGCGGCCTGCCCGGGTCCGAGGACGAGCCTGACACGATCGCGTACGTCGCCAGGGCGTACTGAGATCCCAGCGCTGCCCGGTGCCACCGGGTGGTCCGAAACCGACGGGGAGCCGGGCCGATCCTGGCCCCTGCGCGCTACCATCTCAGGGTCCTGAGTTTGGTGTTGGTGCAAGTAGGCGTGGGCGGTGCCCACGCCTTTCGTTTGGGAACGAGGAGGTGCGAACCGTGAGCAGCATGGTGGACCGGCTCCACGAACTCGTCGCGCCCGTGCTCACGGACCTCGACCTCGACCTGTACGACCTCGAGTGGGCCGGCGGGGTCGTTCGCGTCGTTGTCGATCGCCCTGGCGGCGTCGACCTGGAGGCCATCGCCCAGGCCACCCGGCTCATCTCGCGAGAGCTCGACCACGAGGACCCGGTGCCGGGCCGCTACCAGCTGGAGGTCACCAGCCCGGGGCTGGAGCGTGTCCTGCGCACCCCCGGGCACTTCCAGGGAGCGATCGGCGCTGACGTGAAGGTGCGCACCCACGCCCACGTGGAGGGTGAACGCCGGGTCGAAGGCCTCCTGGTCGCGGCCGACGAGGACGGCATCACGATCACCACGACCGACGACGGCGACCAACGCGTGGCGTACCCCGACATCGAACGCGCCCGGACGGTCTTCGTCTGGGCCTCCACGCCCAAGCCGGGCAAGGGGGCGCCCAGGACTGCCGGGACGTCCGCCGCGCCCGTCACCAGCACGCAAGGGAAGGCAGCGTCATGAGCAACCTGGACATGGCCGAAGCCGTACGGCTCCTCGCCGCCGAGAAGGGCATCTCCGTCGAGACGCTGCTGCAGGTGCTCGCCGATGCGCTGGTGTCGGCCTACAAGCGTCGCCCCGGCGCCGCGGATGAGGCCGAGGTGCAGATCGACGCCGAGACGATGGACATCAAGATCATCGCCTACGACATCGACGAAGACGGCAACTGGGTCAACCCGCGCGACGACACCCCCAGCGATCTCGGCCGCATCGCCGCGCAGACGTTTCGCCAGGTGATGAACCAGCGCATCCGCGAGGCCGAGCGCGAGCGGAAGTTCGAGGAGTACGCGAACCGCGAGGGTGACATCGTCACCGGCATCATCCAGCAGAGCGACAGCCGCTACACCCTGCTCGACCTGGGCAAGGTGGAGGCGCTGCTGCCCCAAGCGGAGCAGGTGCCCTACGAGCGGCCCGAGCCGAACGCTCGGCTGAAGGCCTACATCGTCGAGGTCCGCCGGACGTCCAAGGGCCCACAGATCGTCGTCTCGCGCACGCATCCCGGGCTCATCAAGCGGCTGTTCGAGCTGGAAGTGCCCGAGATCGCCGACGGCATCGTCGAGATCAAGGCCTGCGCCCGTGAGCCCGGTCACCGCACGAAGATCGCCGTCTGGTCGAACGACCACAACGTGGACCCGGTTGGCGCCTGCGTCGGGGCCCGCGGTGGTCGCGTGCGCCAGGTCGTCACCGAGCTGCGAGGCGAGAAGATCGACATCGTCCCGTTCTCCGAGGACCACGCCGACTTCGTGGCCAAGGCGCTCTCGCCGGCGAAGGTGAAGGAGGTCCGCATCCACGAGGACACCGGGGTCGCCGAGGTCATCGTGCCCGACTACCAGCTCTCCCTCGCCATCGGCAAGGAGGGCCAGAACGCCCGGCTGGCGGCGCGTCTCACGGGCTGGCGGGTCGACATCAAGAGCGAGACGCAGCTGGCGGACGAGGAAGCGGGTCTCTACGCGGCGGGCGACGAGGACGACGGCGTGGAGTATGCCGAGGGCGAGTGGGTCCCCAACGCCGAGACGGGCGAGCTCGAGTGGCACTCGGCCGAGGGTGAGGTCGTCACCGCGCAGGAGTGGGCCGGGGAGTCCGAAGCCGTCGTGGCGGACGTCGTCGCCGTCGAAGCAGCGGTCGACGAGGTCGTCGTGGCGGAGGAGCTGGAGGTCGCTGAAGAGCTGGCCGGGGCCGTGGAGGAGGCGGACGTCGCGGCCGACGACGCCTGAGGTCGCGCCCGGGCAGCCGGTGCTGTCCGGACCCGTCCGGACGTGCGTCGGCTGTCGCCGCCGAGCGCCGCAGGTGGACCTCGTCCGCATCGCCCGTACGCTGGACGGCAGGCTCGTGGCCAGCCGCACCGCTTCCGGGCGTGGCGCTTGGCTCTGTGCCGACCGACCCGAGTGCCTTCGGGCCGCCGATCGCCGCAGCGCCTTCCAACGGGCTTACCGATCGCCGGTGGCGAATGGTGCCACCGCTGCGCTCTCGACCGAGCTGTTCGGTGCCGAGAGCAAAAACCTGAGAGACTTGTCCGTCGCCGGGCGATGGCCCGATGACGGAACGCGAACGACGAAAGGCTGACCACGCACGTGGCAGGAAAGATCCGGGTCCATGAGCTCGCCAAGGAGCTCGGCCTCACGAACAAGGAGGCGCTCGACCTCTCGATCGCCCTGGGCATCGGCGTCAAGAGCCATTCGTCCAGCATCGAGGACGCGCAGGCCGACCGCGTACGCCGCAAGGCCGAGCGCGAAGGCCTCGTCCGTGACGTCCAGCCCGAAGAGCCGGCGAAACCGACGCGCAAGCCAGCCAAGGATGCGGCGGCCACCGAGGCCGCACCCGTTGTCCCGATCGCGAAGGCCGTCGTCGATGCGCGACCGACGGTGGTCGCAGAAGCACCAGCCGACGAGACGCCGGCTGCACCAGCGCGCACCAAGGCCGCCGTGGTTCCCGAGCCCGCCGTGGTTCCCGAGTCGGCCGTGGTTCCCGAGTCGGCCGTGATCCCTGCGCCCGCCGTGGTCGCCGCACACGCGGACGTGGCTCCGGCCGCCGCGACGGTGCCCGCCGCCGCGCCGGTGATCGTGCCCGCCACCCCAGAGCACGCCGCACCAAAGCACGTCGCACCAGAGCCTGAAGCGCCCGCGGTCGTGGCACCCGCTGCCGCAGCCGAGCCGGAGCACCGCGTCATCTCCAGCACCCGAACGCCCGTCGACCACGACGTGCGCCAGGCCGCACCCGTAACGCCCCCCGCCCGACCGAGCGCACCCTCCACCGCGCCGGCCGGCACCCGCCCGCTTGCTCCAGGCACTCGGCCAGTCGCTCCCGCAGCACGCCCTCCCGCAACCGGCTCCCCGGCGGGCGATGTCGCTCCGGCTGCCCGTGCCACGGTGCCGCCAGGCGCCCGGCCGACCAGCGCGCCGGCGCATCCCAGCTCGTCCTCGGGCAAGCCCATCCCCCCGCCGCCCGGCCGGCCTCTCTCGCTCTCGGGCAAGCCCATCCCTCCGCCCCCGGGTGCCCGTGGTCCGAACGTGCGACCCGCACCGAGCTCCGGCCGTCCGGCTGGTGCAGGCGCGGGCCGTCCCGGTGGGCCGGGCGCGGGTCGTCCCAGCAGCGTGGGCGCCCGTCCCGGCGGCCCCGGCGCGGGTCGTCCCGGTGGCGGATTCGGTGGCCCCGGCGCCGGTGGACCGGGCCGTCCCGGTGGCCCCGGCGGTGGTCCCGGTGGTCCCGGTGGGCCTGGTCGTCCTGGCGGTGGCCCGGGAGGGCCGCGCAGCTCGCAACGTCGGGCCCCGCGCAAGGGTGGCCGCCGCCGCCGTCGCAGCATGGAGGAGCTCACTCCACAGTCGATGACCACCTACTCGCCGACGGATGCGCCCATCCCCGACGGCACCGTCGTCCTCGAGAAGGGCTCGACTCCGCAGGAGTACGGCCCCAAGCTCAACCGCACGGCGGCGGACGTCGTGCGGTTCCTGCTCCAGCACGGCGAGATGGTCACGGCCACGATGCCGCTCAGCGACGAGCAGATCGAGCTGTTCGCATTGGAGCTCGGCGCCGAGGTCCTGCTCGTCGAGCCTGGTCAGCAGCAGGAGCTGGAGCTGCAGGCGCTGTTCAACGACGACGACGACGAGGACCCAGAGCTGCAGGCCTCCCGGCCGCCGGTCATCACCGTGATGGGTCACGTCGACCACGGCAAGACGCTGCTGCTCGACCGCATCCGGTCGGCCAACGTCGTCGCGGGTGAGGCGGGCGGCATCACGCAGCACATCGGCGCCTACCAGGCTGTCCAGGACGGACGCCAGATCACCTTCATCGACACCCCTGGTCACGCCGCCTTCACGAAGATGCGCGCTCGGGGTGCCCAGGTCACCGACATCGTGGTGCTGGTCGTCGCCGCCGACGACGGCGTGATGCCCCAGACGATCGAGGCCATCAACCACGCCAAGGCGGCGGACGTCCCCATCGTCGTCGCCGTCAACAAGGTGGATCGCGACAACGCCGACCCGCAACGGGTGCTCACGCAGCTCTCCGAGCAGGGACTCGTACCCGAGTCGTGGGGTGGTGACACCATCACCGTGGAGATGTCGGCCCTCCAGAACCTCGGCGTCGACGACCTGCTCGAGCAGCTGTTCGTCGTGGCCGAGCTCGAAGAGCTCACCGCCAACCCCCAGGGTCGGGCCAAGGGCATCGTGCTCGAGGCCAACCTCGACGTCGGTCGGGGCCCGGTGGCCACCGTGCTCGTCGACAAGGGGACGCTGAAGGTGGGCGATCCCATCGTGGCGGGTGCGGCGTGGGGCACGGTCCGCGCCCTCATCGACGACAAGGGCCAGCAGGTCAAGGAGGCCGGTCCGTCCACGCCCGTGCAGGTGCTCGGGCTCTCGGCGGTCCCCGGTGCCGGTGACGAGTTCCGCGCCGCTCCGAACCTCAAGACGGCCAAGACGGTCGCCGAGGCCCGCGAGACCACCCAGAAGCTCCGCAGCCAGCGCGGCGATGCCAGGGTGCAGCGCGGCGTGAAGCTCGAGGACATCTTCGAGCAGATCCAACGGGGTGAGGCGGCCATGCTGAACCTCGTGCTGAAGGCCGATGTCCAGGGTTCGTTGGAAGCGCTCACCGAGAGCCTTCGCAAGCTCGAGCGCGAGGAGGTGAAGCTCGCCTTCGTGCACCGCGCCGTCGGCGGCATCACCGAGAACGACATCACGCTCGCCGCTACCACGAACGCAACGATCATCGGCTTCAACGTCCGCCCGGACCGCAAGGCACGGGAGCTGGCCGACCTCGAAGACGTCGAGATCCGGACCTACGAGATCATCTACCAGATCCTGGAGGACATCGAGCGGGCCATGGTCGGCATGCTGGCCCCCGAGTTCGAAGAGGTGGTGACGGGCGAGGCCGAGGTCCGCGAGATCTTCCGGGTTCCCCGGGTGGGCGCCATCGCCGGCTGCTCGGTGCGCTCCGGCGT
>CAZTVJ010000512.1:0-4908 GCA_964616935.1 uncultured Acidimicrobiales bacterium
CTGCTGGGCGGGCACATGCGCCTGCAGCCGCCGCTGGACCTCGTCGATGGCGGGCAGCTCGCGCGTCTTCGAGGCCTCCCACTGCTTCGACCAGCGCTTGAGCTGGCGGTCCACGTACCCGTCACGGCGAGCCAGGTCCCCTAGGCCGACCGCGTCGACATCGACGGCGTGGAGAGCGGCAAGGACGTCGATGAGATGGTCGCCCGCCTCGTGGCGGACGGCCGGCTCGAGCACCTCCGCCTTGGCCGGGCTGTCGAGCACGACGCCGTCGACGAACTCCATGACGTAGAACGGCGCGCCATTGACGTCGTCGTCGACGCAGAGGCCGAGCGTCGGCGCGACCGGCACGGCGGTGGGGCCAACCGCCGTGACGATCCGGTGCTCGCGCGCCATGTCGTGCGCGGTGGCCAGGACGTGGCCGAGCGGCGGCCGGCGGACGACGATCCGCCGGCCCGTCGCGTCCGTGACCTTGAACGTGAGGTTGGAGTGCCCACCGGCGATGAGCTCGAACGCCAACGGCGCGGTCAGGCCGGAAACGTGGGCGAGCAGCCAGGCGCCGACCCGCTGCTCGTCGATCCCCCGCATCGTCGGCACGGTAGCCGCGGCACCGGGCGGCGACGCCCCTGACACGGTCCGAACCGTACGATGTGGCGGTGACCGAACGGATCGTCCTCACCACCACGTCCTACGTCGTCCTCGGCCTCGTAGGTGCCATGGAACCCGTGACGTCCTACGCCATGAAGCTGCACGTCGCGCAGTCCATCGGCTACTTCTGGCCCTTCCCTCACAGCCAGCTCTACGCCGAGCCCGCTCGCCTGACCTCCCTCGGGCTTCTTGGCGAGGACGCCGAGGCGGGCGGGCGGAAGCGAAAGAACTACCGCCTGACTCCGACCGGCCGGCGGGCGCTGTCGCAGTGGCTGGCCGAGCCGACCGCGGAGCCCACCGAGATTCGCGACCTCGGGCTGCTCAAGCTGTTCTTCGGAGCGCAGGCCACCGCCGCCCAGCGCGAGGCGCTGGCCGCGGAGCAGCACCGTTCCCACACCACCCGGCGCACGGAGTACGAGGTGCTCCGCGAGGCCGTGGCCGAGGTGGCGACCGCACCCGAGCTGGCCACGCTGGAGATGGGCCTGCGCTTCGAGCGGGCCGCGGTGGCGTTCTGGGCGGAGCTGCTGGAGGAGGGGAGCTAGATGACGCCCACTCGCCTGGTCACTCCCACCCGCCTGGTCACTCCCATTCGATGGTGCCGGGTGGCTTGGACGTGATGTCGTAGGCCACCCGGTTCACCCCCTTGACCTCGTTGATGATGCGGTTGGCGAGACGCTCGAGCAGGTCGTAGGGCAGCCGGGCCCAGTCGGCCGTCATGGCATCGTCGCTCGTGACGGCCCGCACGATGACGGGGTGTGCGTAGGTGCGCTCGTCGCCCATCACGCCCACCGAGCGGACGTCCAGCACGACCGCGAACGCCTGCCAGATCTCGCGCTCGAGCCCGGCGGCCCGGATCTCTTCGCGCACGATGGCGTCGGCATCTTGGAGCAGGGCAACCTTCTCGCGGGTCACCTCGCCGACGATCCGCACGGCCAACCCCGGCCCGGGGAACGGTTGGCGCCACACGATCTCGTCGGGGAGACCGAGCTCGGTGCCCACCTGGCGGACCTCGTCCTTGAACAGGCTCCGCAACGGCTCGACCAGCTCCAGCTGCATGTCTTCGGGCAGGCCGCCGACGTTGTGGTGGCTCTTGATGACCGCTGCGTGCGCCGTGCCGCTCTCGATCACGTCCGGGTAGAGCGTGCCCTGGACCAGGAACTGCGCGTCGGTGAGTCCGCCGGTGTGCTCCTCGAACACCCGGATGAACAGCTCGCCGATGGCCTTGCGCTTGTCCTCCGGATCGATGACGCCGGCCAAGCGATCGAAGAAGCGGTCGGCCGCGTCGACGTGGACGAGCTCGATGCCCTGGTGGCGATGGAACGTCTCCACCACCTGCGCCGCCTCGCCCTTGCGGAGCAGCCCCGTGTCGACGAACACGCACGTGAGCTGCGGCCCGACGGCCTGGTGCACGATGGCCGCGGCGACCGACGAATCGACACCGCCGGACAGGCCGCACAGCACCCGCTCGGACCCGACCTGCGCCCGGATCGCGGCAACCTGGGTGTCGATGACCGAGCTGGTCGTCCACGACGGCTCGCAGCCACAGACGTCGTACAGGAACCGGCGCAGCAGGGCCTGGCCCTGCGGGGTGTGCACCACCTCCGGGTGGAACTGCACGCCGTGGATGCGCCGGGTGCTGTGCTCGAGCACCGCCACGGGTGCATCCGGGGTGCTGGCGGTCACGCGAAATCCGGACGGCGCCCGGACGATCGAGTCGGCGTGGCTCATCCACACCACCTGGCGCCCCGCATCGACGAGCTCGGATGGTTCACCGTTCGGGGTCAGCTCGGTACGCCCGTACTCCCCCTTGTCGGTGCGGGCCACCTCGCCGCCGAGCTGCTGGGCGACGAGCTGGGCGCCGTAGCAGATGCCGAGGATCGGGATGCCGACCTCGTAGACCATCGGGTCGATCGCTGGCGCGCCGGGAACGTGCACGCTCTTCGGACCGCCACTGAAGATGACGCCCCGCGGCCGGCGGGACGCCAGCTCGTCCGCGGTGATGGTGTGCGGCACGATCTCGCTGTAGACGTGTGCCTCGCGCACGCGCCGGGCGATGAGCTGCGCGTACTGGGCGCCGAAGTCGACGACGAGGACCGTGTCCGTGGGCTCCGGGGCGGTCACCGACGCACCACCTCGACGGGCAGGTCATCGAAGTGGTCGTCCCGCGTCAGAGGCATCTTCAGTGGCCCATGCCCACCCGCTGCGCCTTCTGGAGCGACTTGCCCTCGGTCTGCAGCGCGGGCGCCACCATGACCTCGGCCTTCTGGAACTCCTTGAGCGTCTCGTAGCCGCACGTGGCCATGGACGTCCGGAGCGCGCCGAACAGGTTCATGCGCCCGTCGTTCTCGTGCGCCGGGCCGACGAGGATCTCCTCGAGGGTGCCCCGGATCGTCGTCTGCACCCGCGCGCCGCGTGGCAGCGTCGGGTGGAAGGTGGCCATGCCCCAGTGGTAGCCGCGCCCCGGCGCCTCCTGAGCGGCGGCCAGCGGTGAGCCGATCATCACGGCGTCGGCGCCGCACACGATGGCCTTGGAGATGTCGCCTCCGGTGGCCATGCCACCATCGGCGATGACGTGGACGTACACGCCCGTCTCGTCGAGGTGGCGCATGCGGGCGGCGCGGGCGTCGGCGATGGCCGTGGCCTGAGGCACACCGATGCCGAGCACGCCCCGGGTGGTGCAGGCATGGCCCGGGCCGACCCCTACCAACACTGCGACGGCGCCGGTGCGCATGAGGTGGAGGGCGGCCTGGTAGCTGGCGCAGCCACCGACGATGACGGGCATCTCGTAGTCCCGGATGACCTTCAGCAGGTTGAGTGGCTCACGGTTCTTCGAGACGTGCTCGGCCGACACGACCGTGCCCTGGATGACCAGCATGTCCAGGTCGCCGGCCTGGATGGCGGCCAGCAACGAGTCGGTGCGTTGCGGGGTGACCGACGCGACGGACACCACACCGGCATCGCGGATCTGGCGGATGCGGGCAGTGACCAGCTCGGGCTTGATCGGCTCGAGGTAGATGTCCTGCATGCGCCGCGTGGCCTTCTCGCCCTCGAGCTTGGCGATCTCCTCGAACAGCGGCTCCGGGTCCTCGTAGCGGGTCCACAGTCCTTCGAGGTTGAGCACGCCGGCGCCGCCGAGCCGTCCGACCTCGATCGCTGTCGCCGGGGACACGACGCCGTCCATGGCCGAGGCGAGCAACGGCAGCTCGAAGCGGTAGGCATCGACCTCCCAGGAGATGTCGACGTCCTCGGGATCTCGGGTGCGACGGCTGGGGACGATGGCGATGTCGTCGAACCCGTATGCGCGCCGGCCGGACTTGCCCAGCCCGATCTCCACCTCGGCCACGGCCGTCCTCCCCGCACTCGCGAAGGCCTGATCGTACCTCCGCGCCCGGCGGCCCCGGACGCATCCCACCCCGGCGTTCCGCGGGCGAACACCCGCACCAGATGTGGGCATTCGCCCGTCGTTGCGGGAGGGACCGCCGACTGGTCTGCGGCTCGGCCGGGCAGACTGACATGGTGCCCGACGCCCTCGGTCCGCCCGTGCAGATCGCCTATGTCGTCAACGACGTGTGGGCGGATGCGGCAACGTTCTCTGCCCGCTTCGGCGCGGGACCGTTCTTCGTGGCCGAGCACATCCCGGTGACCGACGTCGTGCACCGCGGGCTTCCCGGCACGTTCGACCACTCCTCGGCCTACGGGCAGTGGGGCTCGGTGATGGTCGAGCTGGTCGTGCAGCACGACGACGAGCCCTCGGCGGTTCGCGACCTGTATGGACCGGGACAGACCGGCCTGCACCACCTGGCCTACTTCGTCGACGACCTCGACGAGGCCGCCGGTCGGCTGGAAGGGCTTGGCTACCCCCAGGCCCAGATCGCCACGGCCCGGGGCGGCACCCGCTTTGCCTTCCACGATGCCGTTGCCACGCTGGGCCACTTCCTCGAGCTCTACGAGCCGAACGAGCGCCTGCTCGGCTTCTACGCGATGGTCGCCGGCGCTGCACTCGGCTGGGACGGCCGCGAGCCGGTGCGGCGGGTCGGCTAGAGCGACTGGCTGCCACGATGGACGGCTTCACCCTGCTCGACGCCGTGCTCGCCATCGTCGTCGTCGCCGCGACCGTCCGTGGCCTGCGGGCCGGCTTCGCACGCCAGCTCCTGTCCGTGGGCTTCTTCCTGTTCGGCCTCGTCGTCGGAGCACTCCTGGCCCCCTGGGCAGCCGGCTTCGTCGACGCCGAGCGGGCCAAAGCCCTGGTCGCGCTGGCCGTGC
>CAZTVJ010000513.1:0-10173 GCA_964616935.1 uncultured Acidimicrobiales bacterium
ACGGTCATGGCCCGGCGCGCCGAGGTTCGCTCGCTCGTGCCCTACCTGGTGCTCGGGAGCGTGTGCTGGCTCGCCTTCCACGAAGCCGGGATCGAGGCGGCCATCGTCGGCGTCGTGTTCGGCATGCTCACCCCCATCCGCCCGTTCCACGACCCGGCCGAGTTCGGTCCTACGGCCCGGGTGCTGGTGGACCAGATCGAGGAGACCTTCGCCGACGACGTGGTCACCGACGACGAGCGGGAGCGCAACGAGGTCGCCTTCGAGGACCTGGCTCGCTTCGCGACGGAGACGGCGTCGCCGCTGGAACGCATCGAGAACCGGCTAGGGCTGTGGGTGTCGATGCTCGTCGTCCCGGTGTTCGCGTTTGCCAATGCGGGTGTCTACATCGACCTGGCCAACGTGAACGGCTCGGTCTTCTCCGGTGTGTTCCTCGGGTTGGTGGTCGGTAAGCCCGTCGGTGTGTTCCTGTTCAGCCTGCTGGCGGTGAAGCTCGGCATCGGGCGGCTGCCGCCCGGCGTGTCGTGGAGCCACATCGTGGGCCTCGGCATCACCGCCGGCATCGGCTTCACGGTCGCCCTGTACGTCACCAGCCTGTCCTTCGTGGACCCGGTGCTGACGTCGTCGGCCAAGCTTGGCGTCCTGGCCGCCTCGACCGTCGCCGGCATCCTCGGCTTCCTCGCGCTGCGTGCCGCCCGAGGCCCCGGCGCAGTGCTGCGACCGGACGTACGGGAGACCCCGCCGCCATCGCCGGCGGAACGGACACCGTCTGGGTCCTCGGCAACCCGCTGAAGCGCGCCGGGTGGCTCAGCCTCGGCCACCGCCAGGTGCGATCGTCGACACGCCATCGGTGCGGAAGGCCGGGTCGTAGCGGCGCAGCTCCTGGCGCGCGATGGTCATCTTGTGGACCTCGTCCGGGCCGTCGGCCAGGCGCAGGGCGCGGATGCCTGCGTACATGCGGGCGAGCGGGAAGTCCTGCGAGATGCCACCGCCGCCATGGCCCTGGATGGCCCGGTCGATGATCTTGAGGGCGATGTTCGGTGCTGCCACCTTGATGGCGGCGATCTCGGTCCGGGCGCCCTTGTTGCCGACTGTGTCCATCAGCCAGGCCGTCTTCAGCGTGAGCAGGCGGATCATCTCCAGCTCGATGCGGGCCTCGGCGATCCAGTCCTGGATGTTCGAGCGCTCGGCGATGCGCTTGCCGAACGTGACCCGGCCCAGCACGCGCTGGCAGAGCAGCTCGAGGGCTCGCTCAGCTACGCCGATCGTGCGCATGCAGTGGTGGATTCGGCCCGGGCCGAGGCGGGCCTGGCTGATCATGAACCCGTCGCCCTCCTGGGCGATCAGGTTCGACACCGGCACCCGCACGTCGTCGAAGATCGTGTCGGCGTGGCCCTCCTGGTCGACGTAGCCGAACACGGTGAGGTTGCGCTTGAAGGTGACGCCCGGCGTATCGGTGGGTACGAGGATCTGGCTCTGCTGGCGGTGCGGCGACGCGGCCGGATCGGTCTTGCCCATGACGATGAGGATCTGGGTGTTCGGGTGGAACGCGTTCGACGTCCACCACTTCCGGCCGTTCAACACGTAGTGGTCGCCGTCGCGCTCGATGCGCAACGAGATGTTGGTGGCGTCCGAGCTGGCGACGTCGGGCTCGGTCATGGCGAAGGCCGAGCGGATCTCGCCATCGAGCAGTGGCCGCAACCAGATGTCCTGCTGCTCCTGAGTGCCGAACATGGAGAGCACCTCCATGTTCCCCGTGTCCGGGGCCGAGCAGTTGCACGCCTCCGATGCGATGGGGGAGCGCCCCATGATCTCGGCGAGCCGCGCGTAGTCGAGGTTGCTGAAGCCGTCGCCCCACCAACCCTTGTGGGGCTGGAACAGGTTCCAGAGTCCGAGCCGCCTGGCCTCGGTCTTCAGCTCCTCCATGACGGGCGGCTGGGAGTGCGCGTAGCCCGAGTCGACGAGCTGCTCCTCGTAGACCACCTCGTTCGGGTACACCCGGTCGTCCATGAACGCCAGGAGGCGCTCCTGGTACTCCTTGCAGCGATCGCTGAGCGCGAAGTCCATGGCCCGACGGTAGCCGTGCTGCGCTCGCTGCTCCCAAGGCCACCGTGCGACGTATCTCCAGTCCTTCGCCGACCAGACACCTGGGCGTTGCCCTTCTGTCAGCGAGGCTTCACCATCGCCCCCTACCTTCCGCTCAGCGAGCGGAGGAGGACACGGGTGGGATCGAAGAAGACTCTCGGCATCGGCGCGCTCATAGCGGTCGGTGGTCTCGTCGTGGGGACATCCGTCGGCGGCGCCGCGGCACCGCCGAAGCCGGCTGGCCTGGCGAAGGTGGGCGTGTTCGACAGCGGCTCCGGCGCGGCCGGCGCAGAGATCGTCGCCTACGACGCCGCGACATGGCGGATGTTCGTGACCAACGGTGTCACCAACCAGATCGACGTCGTCGCCCTCGATGACCCGGCGAAACCGGTCAAGGTCGGCGCCGTCGATCTCTCGGCATTCGGGTCCGGTGTGCAGGGCGTCGCGGTGAAGGACGGGTTGGGAATCGCCGCGGTGGCGGGCAACCCCGTCACGGCCAACGGCAAGGCGGTCTTCTTCGATGCGTCGACCCTCGAGGTGCTCCGCGCGCTCGACGTCGGTGCCTTGCCCGACATGGTCACCTTCACCCCCAAGGGCGATCGTGCGCTGCTGGCCAACGAGGCCGAGCCCCGCTGCGTCGATGCCAACGGGGTCGGGGTGACGAACCCGGCCCTCGCCACGAACCCCGTCGGGTCCGTGAGCATCATCGACCTCCGACGGGGCCTCGACAAGGCGACCGTGCGCACCGCGGGCTTCGAGGCCTACAACGGCGAGGAGGCCACCCTTCAGGCTCAGGGAGTCCGGGTCGGTACGTGGCCGGGCGCGTCGGTGGCGCAGGACATCGAGCCCGAGTACATCGCCGTCGACCCCAACGGTCGCACCGCCTACGTGACGCTGCAGGAGAACAACGCCGTCGCCACGATCGACCTTGCCACCGCGAAGGTCACCGCCATCAAGGGACTCGGGCTCGTCGATCATCGCCTCCCTGAGAACACCCTCGACGCGAGCGATCGCGACAACGCCTTCCGCGAGGTGAGCTGGCCGGTATCGGGGATGTACATGCCGGACGCCATCACGGCCTGGAAGGCGAAGGGCCGTACCTACGTCGCCACGGCGAACGAGGGTGACAGCCGGGAGTACTTCGCCAACGAGGCGAACCTGCCGACCAACCCCAACGGCTCGGCGGCACCGCTGTGCTTCCTCGACGAAGCGCGGGTGCGCGCCACCAACCTGGACCCGGTCACCTTCCCCGACGCCACGTTCCTCAGGGACAACGTGAACATGGGCCGGCTGAAGGTGACGAAGTTCTTCCCGTCGACCTACCTCGGCGGCCCACCGCCCACGAACGGCACGGATCCCAGCAGCGTGCCCGGCCTGCTGTACACCGGCCAGGCCTCCTATGGCGCCCGTTCCATGGCGGTGTGGGACACCGAGGGTGGCCTGGTCGCCAACACCGGCAGCCTGCTCGAGCGCACCGTGTACGACCTCGACCCGACCGGTTGGCTGCAGGTGGTGCCGCCATGGGCCACCGACATCTACGACAGCCGCAGCGACGACAAGGGCCCGGAGCCGGAGGCGGTCGTGGTCGCCAAGGTCGACGGTCGCCAGCTCGCGTTCCTCGGCCTGGAACGCGCCGGCGGGATCATGACCTTCGACATCACGGACCCGGCCAACCCGGTCTTCCTCGACTGGGCTCGCACGCCGGGTGCCATCTCACCCGAGGGTCTCACCGTCGTGCCCGCTGCCGACAGCCCGACCGGCTGCACGCTGGTGCTCGGCGCCTTCGAGATCAGCGGCTCCACGGTGATCTACCAGCTGACCCCCTAGACCAGGCCGTCCGTCGGCCCCTCAGTCGGCCACGTCGTCCGCGGACGATT
This sequence comes from uncultured Acidimicrobiales bacterium, assembly GCA_964616935.1. GTDB lineage: Bacteria > Actinomycetota > Acidimicrobiia > Acidimicrobiales > Ilumatobacteraceae > CAZTVJ01. The sequence goes on from CAZTVJ010000513.1 coordinate 3,960, forward strand.
CCACCACCCGAGCGGGTCGGCCCCGCCGGGCCGACCGGTCGGCGTCGGCGCGCTCGTCGGCCAGCCGTTCGAGCTCTGCGCTGAGGTGCTGCCACGCCAGAAGCCGCTTCGCGTCGAGGCGGCCCGACGCAACTGCCTCCAGCACGGCGCAGTCGGGCTCGGCGTCGTGGCGGCAGTCGGCGAAGCGGCAGCGCTCGGCCAGGTCGGTGACGTCGGCGAAGGCTCGGGCCAGGCCGCCCCCCTCGCTCCAGAGTGCGACGGCCCGCAGCCCAGCGGTGTCGACGAGCAGCCCACCGTCAGGCAGTAGCACGAGCTGTGACGCCGTCGTCGTGTGTCGCCCACGCTGGTCGTGGTCGCGCACCTCGGCGGTGCGTTGCAGGGCATCGCCGGCCAGGACGTTCACCAGCGTGGACTTCCCCGCGCCCGACGGTCCGAGGAGGGCCACGGTGCGGTGCCCGGCCGTGGCGGCATGGAGGTGCTCCAGCCCGGTGCCCGCCTTCGCGCTGACGGCAACGACGGGCACGGCCAGGGCGGTCTCCTCGACGGCGGCCACATCGCGGGCCACGTCGTGCGACAGGTCGGCCTTGTTGAGAACGACCACCGGGCGCGCGCCGCTCTCGAAGGCCAGGACGAGCTCGCGCTCCAGCCGGCGGGCCTTGGGCGGGCTGGAGAGCGAGTGGACGAGGAAGATGGTGTCGACGTTGGCGGCCAGGACGTGGGCGGTGGCCGAGCCATCGGCCGAGCGCCGAGCCAGCGCGCTGCGCCGGGGCAGCACGACGCCGACCCGTTCGTGCTCCTCGTCGAGGGCAGCCCAGTCGCCCGCGGCGAGGTCGGCGCCGGGGTCGAGGGGCAGGCGCACCTCCTCGTTGGGCCCGGTGAGGAGCGTGGCCCAACCGCGGTCCACCCGGGCGACGCGCCCGATCGGTCTCGGACAGCCCAGCGCGTCCCACGCCGAGGTGAACCAAGGGTCCCAGCCCAGCCTCGTCAGTCCCTCGTCGGCCATCGCCGGCGACGGTAGCGGGCGGGCATCGTCCCAGGTCGAAGGCAGTGTTCATCGGTCATGCCTTGACAGGGACGACCTGCGTACCCTTACGTTGCGCCTCAATGCCCCGTCCCCTCGTCATCGTCGAGTCGCCCGCCAAGGCCAAGACCATCACCCGATTCCTGGGTGACGAGTACGACGTGCGCGCCTCGGTGGGCCACGTGGCGGACCTGCCCAGCAAGGGCCTCGCCGTCGACGTCGACAACGGCTTCAAGCCCACCTACGAGCTCACCACGCGGGGCAAGGATGTGGTCCGGGAGCTGAAGGCCGCGCTGAAGGATGCCTCCGAGCTGTACCTCGCCACCGACGAGGATCGCGAGGGTGAAGCCATCTCGTGGCACCTGCTGGAAGCGTTGAAGCCCAAGGTGCCGGTCAAGCGCATGGTGTTCCACGAGATCACCCGCTCGGCCATCGAGCACGCCGTCGCCAACCCGCGGGACATCGACTACGGCCTCGTCGACGCGGCCGAGACCCGGCGCATCCTGGACCGCCTCTACGGCTACGAGGTCTCACCGGTCCTGTGGCGCCGGGTCAACCGAGGCCTGTCCGCGGGCCGGGTGCAGAGCCCTTCCATCCGCCTCATCGTCGATCGTGAGCGCGAACGGATCGCCTTCCGCTCGGCCGGCTACTGGGACATCGACGCGCTGATGGCCACCGAGCCTGTGTTCACGGCCACGCTGGTTGCCGTCGATGGCACGAGGGTGGCCACGGGCAAGGACTTCGGGAGTGACGGCCGGGCCAGCGCCAAGGTCGTCGTGCTCGACGAAGCGGCCGCGGTCGGCCTGGCCGACGGTCTCGGCGGCCGTGACCTGACCGTGCGCAGTGTGGAGGAGCGGCCCTACCGCTCGACGCCCAAGGCACCCTTCATGACGTCGACCCTCCAGCAGGAGGGCGGGCGCAAGCTGCGGCTCTCCGCCGCTCAGGTGATGCGCGTCGCGCAGGGCCTCTACGAGCGGGGCTTCATCACCTACATGCGCACCGACGCCACCGTGCTGTCCTCCGAGGCGGTGTCGGCGGCCCGGTCCTCGGTGGCGGGCACGTACGGCGAGCGCTTCCTCTCACCCCAGCCCCGAACCTTCACCACGAAGGTGAAGAACGCGCAGGAGGCGCACGAGGCCATCCGGCCGTCGGTCCCGTTCCGCTCGCCCGACGACGTCGCGCGGGAGCTGAACGGTCAAGAGCTGTCCCTGTACCGGCTGGTGTGGCAGCGGACCCTTGCCTCGCAGATGGCCGATGCCACCGGCGTCACGGTGAGCGTGCGACTGGGCGCGACGTCGGCCGCCGGGACCGATGCCGAGTTCGCCGCCTCGGGCACCACCATCACGTTCCAGGGGTATCGCCAGGTGTACATCGAGTCGGTCGACGAAGGCGACGAGGAGGAGCGCGAGGGCCTGCTGCCGCGGCTCGCCGAGGGCGACCGGGTTCCTGTCACCAGCTTCACCGCCAATGGCCACACCACGCAGCCGCCGGCGCGCTACACCGAGGCCTCGCTCGTGAAGAAGCTGGAGGAGCTCGGCATCGGTCGCCCCTCCACGTGGGCGTCGATCCTGCAGACGATCCTCGACCGGGGCTACGTGTGGCGCAAGGGCCAAGCGCTCGTGCCCACCTGGACGGCCTTCGCCGTCGTCAACCTGCTGGAGAAGCACTTCGACACCCTCGTCGACTACGCCTTCACCGCTCGCATGGAGGACGACCTCGACGCCATCGCCCGCAACGAGAAGGGCAAGGAAGCCTGGCTGCACGAGTTCTACTTCGGCGACGAGCACCTGCAGGGTCTGAAGCAGCTGGTCGAGGGCAACCTGGGCGAGATCGACGCCGCGGAGATCAACACCTTCCTCATCGGCCTCGACGGCGACGGCACCGAGGTGGTGGTGAAGCCGGGCAAGTACGGGCCTTACGTGAAGCGGGGCGACGACACCGCCAGCGTTCCCGACGACCTCCCGCCCGACGAGCTGACGTTGGACCTCGCCGTGCAGCTGCTGGCGGCACCCAAGGGCGACGAGCCGATCGGCTTCCACGACGGCCTGCCCGTCTACGCGAAGAACGGCCGCTACGGCCCGTTCGTGCAGTGGGGTGAAGCCGACGCGCCTCCACCCGGCGAGAGCAAGCCGAAGATGGCGTCACTGTTCAAGACCATGACGTTGGAGCGCATCACGCTCGACGACGCGCTGCAGCTCCTCTCGCTGCCCCGCGTCGTCGGCGTCGATCCGGCCGACGGCCTGGAGGTCACGGCGCAGAACGGCCGCTACGGGCCGTACGTGTCGAAGGGCAAGGAGTCGCGCTCGCTCACCAACGAGGAGCAGATCTTCGACGTCACGCTGGACCAGGCGCTGGCGGTGCTGGCCCAGCCCCGCCAGTTCCGGGGACGGGGCCCGGCCAAGCCGCCACTGCGCGAGTTCGGTGACGACCCCGCGTCTGGGCGCACTGTCGTCGCCAAGGACGGCAAGTTCGGTGTCTACGTCACCGACGGCGAGACGAACGCGTCGATCACCAAGGGCGACCGCATCGAGGAGATGACGCCCGAGCGCGCCTACGAGCTGCTCGCGGTCCGTCGGGAGGTCGTGGGCGACAAGGGCCCGGCGAAGCGCGGCGCGAAGAAGGCGACGCCCCGAAAGGCGGCGGCCAAGAAGAAGGCACCGGCGAAGAAGGCGCCGGCCAAGCGATCCCCCCGACGGTCCGACGCCAGTTGACCCCGCTCTGCGGGTCAAGTCGCATCTGTACGTTGCGGTTCTAGCCTGAGTCGGCCATGGCCCTGTACGTCGCGTTCGAGGGTGGAGATGCGTGTGGCAAGAGCACCCAGGCGCGCCGCCTGGCCGAGGCCGTCGGCGCCGTCCTCACCCGTGAGCCGGGCGGGACCACCATCGGCACGCTCGTGCGGGGGGTCCTGCTCGACCCCGCGCACTCGTCCATGGTCGACCAGGCCGAGGCGCTGCTGTACGCCGCTGATCGTGCCCAGCACATCCGGGAGGTGGTCGCCCCTGCCCTGGCTGCTGGTCGCCACGTGGTGAGCGATCGCAGCGCCCTGTCGTCGGTCGCCTACCAGGGCTACGGGCGCGGCCTCGGCGCCGATGCGGTGCGAGGCGTGAACGATTGGGCGCTGGGCGGCCGGTGGCCAGACGTGGCCGTCCTGCTCGACGTGGACCCTTCGGTCATGGCCACGCGGTTGGCCCGGGCGCCCGACCGGCTGGAGCAGGCCGGCGACGGGTTCCACGAGCGGGTGCGTGACGGCTATCTCGCCATGGCGGCCAAAGATCCCGATGGCTGGATCGTGCTCGACGGCCGAGGTGCCGAGGACGATGTCGCCGCCGAGGTGCTCGCGGCGTTGAAGGACCGCTGGTGAGCGCCGACCTGTGGGCCGGCGTGGTTGGTCAGGAGCGCGCCGTGGCTGGCCTGAGAGCGGCGGCGGGGGCCCCGGTCCATGCCTACCTGTTCGTGGGCCCGGCTGGCGTTGGCAAGCGGGCCGCGGCCCGAGCCTTCGCTGCGGCGCTGCTGTGCCCGTCGGGAGGATGTGGCGAGTGCCGGACGTGCCGGCTGGCCCTCACCGGGGAGCACCCCGACGTCAAGGAGGTGGAGCGCGAAGGCGCGGCCATCTCGAGGGACCAGGCCAACGAGGTGATCCGCCTCGCGTCGCTGATGCCGTTGGAGGGAGCGCGCAAGGTGCTCATCCTCGACGAGTTCCACCTCATCCAGCCCGACGTGCCGCCCCGCCTGCTGAAGACGATCGAGGAGCCCGAGGCGTCCAGCTACTTCGTGATCCTCGCCGACGACGTCCCGGCCGAGCTGGTCACGATCGCCTCGCGGTGCGTGCGCATCGAGTTCGCCCCCATCCCGGACCACGTCATCGAGGACGTCCTCCTGGCCGACGGCATCGCGCCGGCCGACGCCTCGGCGGCCGCCGTCGCAGCTGGGGGCAACCTCGACCGGGCGCGCGTGCTGGCGCTGGACCGGGGCCTGCTCGCGCGGCGTGACGCGTTCCACCGCCTGGCGCACCGCCTCGATGGCACGGGCGCTGAGGTGGTGCGCGCCGTGGACGAGCTGCTGGGCCTCATCGATGCCGCGGCGGAACCGATGAAGCAGCGCCAAGCGGTCGATGTGGTCGAGCTGGAGCGCCGCGTCGAGCAGCTGGGCGAGCGGGGCGCGGGCCGCAAGGAGCTGCTGGAGCGGCACAAGCGTGAGCTGCGCCGCCACCGCACGGACGAGCTGAAGTCCGGTCTGCAGGCCCTCGGCGGTGCCTACCGGGACGAGTTGGCCGCCGGCACCAGCCGGGAGCCAGCGGCGGCAGTGGCCGCGGTCGGTGCGTTGCAGGCGGCGATGGAGGCGCTCGATCGGAATGCCAACGAACCGCTGTTGCTGCAGTCTTTGCTGCTCGGGCTGCCACCGGCGTAGCGCCGTAGGGTGCGCTCGTGCCGCGTCTGACCGCCACGGAGATCGACGTGTTCCTGGCCGAGCCCGGTCATCTCGTGCGGATCGGCACGGTCGACGCCGACGGCATGCCCCGCGTCGTGCCCACCTGGTTCGTCGTTGACGGTGACGAGCTGTTCTTCACGCCCCGATCAGCGTCGGTGTTCTGGCACAACCTCGCGAGGGATCCGCGGGTCGGTCTCTCGATCGACGACGAGGCACCGCCGTACCGCAAGGTGACCGTGCAGGGCGAGGCCCGTCTCGTCCACCCGCCCGGCGAGGACGAGGCGTGGCGGGAGCTGTACCTCCGCATCGCCAGTCGCTACATCCCGGTGGCCGATGCGCAGCGGTACGTGGACGGCACCGCCGACCAGGCCCGGCCGCTGCTCGCGGTGCCGTTCGTCGGCGACCGGGTGAGGGTCAGCACGTGGCGGATGCCGCTGCCCGGCGAGGACCCCACCGGCATGTGGCATGCGAGGTACTACGCGCCGGGAACGAGGCTCGGCGATCGGGTCGGGAACGCCGTGCCCGAGGGTGACGGGAGCGGGTAGCGTTCTCGCCTGCGCCCAGATAGCTCAGCCGGTAGAGCAACGCACTCGTAATGCGTAGGTCGAGGGTTCGACTCCCTCTCTGGGCTCCACAAAGGTCCTGCTCAGCGCCTTGTGAGTCAGTTGGCCAGGCGGCAGATCGTCGAGTGTCCGCCAGAGTGTCCGCCATCCGCCTAGTGTGTCGGCCGTGCGGGGCACCCTCAGGGCGGTGAAGGGCCGAACG
>CAZTVJ010000514.1:0-2464 GCA_964616935.1 uncultured Acidimicrobiales bacterium
GGCAGCACCAGCACCATGCCGAGCTCGGCGGCGAGGGCCTGGAAGCGCTCGGTGGTCGGCCCGGGGATGCTCTCGGCGTAGTCGTAGTACGCCGCGTCCTGCACCTGGCAGAAGTAGGGCCCGTAGAACAGCTCCTGGAAGCACATGACCTGGGCGCCCTGCTCGGCGGCCTGGCGCGCGTACTCCTCGTGGGCCTTGATCATCGTCTCCTTGTCACCGGTCCACGTCGTCTGGACCAGCGCAGCTCGGATCATGGCCATCGTCGCCTCCTGGTTGCCTCGTCGGCGCTGACCGGCCGCGCAGCGCTGCCGGCCGGGGTACGACCTCGTCTCGAACAGTAGCGACACGGCCGACCTTGGACAATGGTCATTCTGTTACCGTACATTTCCTGGTGCTGACGCCTCCGGGGAGGGTGATGAACGAGATCGTCGCCACCATCGACGACCGCAGCGCCCGCGGCATCGCCGCCGGGATCAGCCGCCTCATCACCTCCGGCCGCCTGGCACCCGGCACGCGCCTCCCCACCGTCCGAGACCTGGCTCGCCAGCTGGGCACCAGCCCCACCACGGTCAGCGAGGCGTGGCAGACGCTCGCCAAGGTCGGTGCCATCGAGAGCCGCGGCCGCCTCGGGACGTTCGTGCTCGACGGTGAACGGCCGAGCGGCCCGACGCGCTACCGGCGGGTCACGGAGGGGCCAGGCCACTTCCGCCTCGACCTGTCGACCGGTACGCCCGACCCTGACCTGCTGCCCGACCTCGGCCCCCTCCTGGCGCGTGTCGCGCGCGACGTCCGCACCACCAGCTACCTCGACGATCCGGTGCTCCCGGCCCTCGACGAGGTGCTCCGGGCGACGTGGGCGTTCCCGCCCGAGGCGCTCACCGTCGTCGACGGCGCGATGGACGCGCTCGACCGCACGACGGCGCTCATCGTGCGCCTGGGCGACCGCGTGCTCGTGGAGAACCCCGGCTTCGCTCCGCTGCTCGACCTGCTCGAACAGCTGGGAGCGAAGGTCGTCGGCCTCCCGATGGACGACGCCGGGGTAGAACCGGCCGCCCTCGAGACGGCGCTGGCCAGCGAGCCGGTCGCCCTCTTCCTCCAGCCGCGCGCCCAGAACCCGACCGGCGTGAGCATGACCGCGCGGCGCGCCCGCCAGCTTGCCGGCGTGCTCCGGGGCACGTCGCTCATGGTCGTCGAGGACGACCACTCCGGCGACATCGCGCAGGCTCCCGACGTGAGCCTCGGCACGTACCTGCCTGACCGCACGATCCACATCCGGAGCTACTCGAAATCCCACGGGCCGGACTTGCGCCTGGCCGCCGTGGGCGGGGCCGGGAAGATCGTCAGCGCGCTGGCCGACCGGCGGCTGCTCGGTCCGGGGTGGTCGAGCCGCCTCCTCCAGGCCGTGCTGGTCGAGCTGCTCACCGACGACGATGCCCTCCAGGAGGTCGCTCGCGCCCGCAACGTCTACGCCGAGCGCCGAGCCGCGGTGGCCGTCGCCCTCGCCGATCGAGGGGTGGCCACCACGGGCCGGGACGGCATCAACCTGTGGGTCGAGGTGCGCGACGAGCGCGCCGCCCTTGTCACCCTGGCCGCCCAGGGCATCGGCGTCGCGCCGGGCACCCCGTTCGTGGTCGAGCCACTCGCCCACGACCACGTGCGCGTCACGGTCGGGCTCGTGCGCCGCGACGTCGATGCGCTCGCCGACCAGCTCGCGGTGGCCGCGCTCGGCGGCCCCGGCGGAGCGCGACGGCGGGTCTGAGCACATGGCGACGACGACGGCGACCGCGGACACCTCCGACGCCGCCGCCGTCGCCCGCGAACGCCTGCGGTCGGTGCTCATCGTCACCTGCCTGGCGGCTGGCCTCGTCGCCTCGGGGGCGCTCGCCGCCGGTGCCTGGCTGCTGGCCGCGCCGGCGATGGGCACGTTCGAACGACCGTCGAGCGTGTTCGCCAGCTTCCAGCCGACGGTCATCTTCCCGGTCCTGACCCGCGCCCGAGAGCGGTTCTTCCTGCTCCTCGTGGCATGGCTCCCGGTCGGGGCCGTCCTGCTGGGCCTCGCCACGCGTCGGCTGTTCGGGCGCCTCGACCGGGTCGACGGTCGAGTCGTCGCGATCGTCCTGCTCACGGCCCAGGTGGTGTTGGCTGTCGTGGCCATCATGGCGCTCGCGATCGACCCGGACTTCTTCGACAATGGCCCATTGCTCGGCTGGGGCTGGCCGCGCGTGCTGACCGGCAGCGCCATCGCCGCCGTTGTCCTGACGGTGCTCGCACGCCACACGGCTCCCCCGGCTGACCACGGCACGCGGGCCGGTCGTCGGGTCGTCGGCGTCGGCGGAGCTCTCGGTGTCGCGCTGCTGCTCGGTGTGCTCCTGCTCGCCTCGTTCGAGCTGGCGGCATCCGTGAAGGACACCTTCAACACGTCCTGGGTGGTGAACGAGCTGCTGGCGCCAGCGGCCGATTCGTA